>JAJTEK010000172.1 GCA_021299695.1 Pirellula sp.
GGCAGAGCACCGATGGCCGATCAAGACCACTGGCAGTGCAAGACCTAGTGCAAACCCGAGTCGAGCAGCGAGGTCAACAAGCAATTTCATACGAACTCCGGCGATACGACACTTCCGAGGCGGGGATCAAGCAGCCTTGCATTTTAGCAGGTTTCCCAGCGGAAATCAGCTTTCCAAGGACGCAGACTTGCAGAAAGATTACCCGATCAAAGCTCCGTGTCCTCAGTGCCTCTGTGTTTCAATGAAATCCTGAGGAACCTGGGTGTGGATTCGAAGATTTAAAACACAGAGGCACAGAGGGCACAAAGAAGAAGGGAGCATCGATCAAAGCTCCGTGTCCTCAGTGCCTCTGTGTTTCAATGAAATCCTGGGGAACCTGGGTGTGGATTCGAAGATTTAAAACACAGAGGCACAGAGGGCACAAAGTAGATGGGATCCTCGATCAAAGCTCCGTGTCCTCAGTGCCTCTGTGTTTCAAAAGTCTTGAGGAACCAGGAAGTGGATTCTTATCGCCGAGGGGTCTTTGCATCGAATCTCACTCGGCTTGCATGTTGGAGCTTCTCGGGTGGGTAGGTCACGACGATATCATCGAGATTGAGTCCCGAGAGGACCTCGGAGTTTTTACGATCTTTCTTGCCTACCTGGACTTCCACTCGCACCACACGATGTTCTCCGAATCGTGTAGGTTCGACTCGATACGCGTAGAATCTCCCCATCGAGGATTCCAGTGCTGGTGTCGGGACGATCAGGCTCTTTGGATCGCTCGAATCGACAATGATGGTCGCATCGACACGGTAGCCATCGCTGAGTTTGTTCTGGCCTTGCGTGGATTCATCGAGATCGACGAGGACTAAAACACGGCGTTCTTCGACCCCTAGAGCGGAGATTTTGAGGAATGCAGAAGGTTCGACTAGGCGAACTTTTCCATAAAGCAAACTCTCGGAATTCCCGCCTCGAATTTCGACCCGGTTTCCGGCTTGAATCGCGACAGCGGCCGTCGATAGAACATCGATTTGGATTTCAAGATCTTTTGGGTCGCCGATTTCAAGCAGAGGGGTTCCTGCGGCGACATAACCGGCATCTTCACGCAGGACTCGCAATACCACTCCATCGCTTGGCGAGCCGATGGACATGGGCTGACCTGGCGGCGATTGGCTAGCCTTTAACACCGCTTGGGCCACCTCGAGCTCATGCACCGCGAGCGAACGGAGGAACTCCGAAGCGCGAACTTCGGCTCGGGTGATTCGAAAGCGATGCTCAGCGGTGTCGAATTCGGCTTGGGACACCGCATTCGATGGTCGCAGTTCCAGTGCCCGATGCTCCCAGGATGACGATGAACTCACCGGCGTCGAGATCCAGATCCACTCCCCGCAGCGCATGGACCTGCACATCTCCCATCGCATAGGACTTTGTCAGTTGCCGGGCTCGGAATACCGTTCGCTTCGGATTGCTCATTCATCGCATGCTAACCAAGCGACCCGATAGCACCAACGCAATGTTCCCGGATTTTCCAAAGATCCTACCGGTCGTACCGTGATCTCTTGAGAATCTGTATTCCATTGAAGCTCTCCGACAAGGACCGCGATGGACAGTTTGTTGCTAGGGCTGGAATTTGCAGATGTCGATTCCTTAAACCAACCCGTCCAGTGTTGCGGCCCAAAGTCCACTCCCATCCATTCCAAACCAGGCGATCCAACCGACAAGGAGCGCTGCGGAATAACCCGATACGTACTGCCCAAAAATCCTACGGGCGGCCGCAGCTTGCACGCATAATCGAACTCAAGTGCCAGTGAGCCCATCCCAGAGTTAGCCGGCCCAGAGTTAGCCGGCCCAGAGTTAGCCGGCCCAGAGTCAGCCAACCCAGTGTTTCTGAGCCATTGGGCCGCAAGCGACCAGTGGCCATGTCCAGACATCCCGACACCTAAGGCCACGTCGGGGAATTCCCGGTCTCCGATGGGCTCGAGCACCAGTTGCTGCAAAGGTGGATCGCTGGGCCAGGGTGCATTCGGATCGGCTAAGACCCCTTGGAGAATGACTTGCATCTGCTCCATGGAACGAACCACTAGACAATGCGAATAGCGATCGGCCTGTCGGTCGAATCGAAGCGTTGCATCGTGAGTTGTCAGTTCGATTCGAGTCAAAGCACCAGGGCTCATTGGGGCCAGGGTACGTGATCGAGTACTTGGGGTTCGCAACCGAGCGATATCGGTGTTCCCGTAACGATCCCCATCATGAATCGGTTGGCAGCCTTGAGCATCTCGACTTCGAGAGAGCCTTCGAATGCATCGTCGCTACTCGATGGATTCCCGAGCAATGCCGCTGGAGTCGCTTCGGAAGATGTAGCCGAAAATCGCATCAAGCGATAATTCAATCCTGCAAGATGTGCGGTTTTCATCATGTCGATCAGTTGGTCGACTCCAAACCGATTCGAATCGGCCGACTGCATGGCCAGCACAGGCAGACTCCGAGCGTTCTTCCACTGTGCCAACGCTTTTTTGTGGGTTGGGAATGGCCCATTGCATGCGACGACCCCAGCGAATTTTTCGGGATTGCGCAATGCGACCCACTGGGCCAGCGTTGCACCTTTGCCAAACCCACCTAAGAAAACCCTCGATGCATCGATCGACATCGCCTCAGCGAGTTCTTCCATGGCATGAAAAATACACTCTTCGTTCAATGCGTAATCCGTCGAGGTGCCCCCCCAACGGAAAAGCTGCGAGGAGCGATTCGACAATCGATTGCCCCGCAATGCAACGCCCGCATAGTTCCTCACGCTCAAGTTGGGCATGACTTGATCGATCTCGAATTCGCTGCTGTGATCGCTGTGAAGCCACACCAACAGCGGATAGGCATAGCCACTTTCGTAATGCTCAGGAACAAAAATCCGGTGAGGAAAACCGATCGACACCGGTTCGGTCAACGGACTCGTACCCCGGGTCGCATCGCGATCGCCAAGCTCCCCTGCCCTGGCCGTGCTCGTGGACATGTAGCTGTGCAATCGGCTCATTTCAATGTTCCTTGAAAGACAAGTGACTCCCGACACGGGAATCCGTTTTTTAGGATAGCTACAGGCAGGGAGTCAATCCCGTCACCGAGACTTGAGGCGAACTTCCAAGAAAGTTTGCCAAAAACGAAATTGCTAGCAAATTCAACCTGATAAGCTAGGGGATTGGTGCGGGGGGAAGAGCCGTTCCCGTCCATCCAATGCCGCTAGCCTCTGGAGGACCGCTCGAGGCTAGCCCTATGAGGTCTGCGCGATCCTCGGGCTTTGATTAGCCTTTGAGGAGTGTTTCCATCGTCGCAACGAGCGACTTGACCGCATCGACGCTCTTCTGGAAAGCAGCTTGCTCGGAACTCGTCAACGACAGTTCGATGATCTTCTCGACGCCGTTGCTCCCGAGGATCACCGGCACACCGACGTAGTAGCCCCCAACGCCATATTCCTTGTTGCAAAGGGCAGCGACGGGTATGAGACGCTTCTTGTCTCGCACGATGGCTTCGACCATCTGGGCCGTAGCGGCCGCTGGGGCATAGTAGGCCGATCCGGTTTTCAGAAGCGAAACGATTTCGGCACCCCCGTCGCGCGTGCGTTGTACGATCTGTGCCATGCGGTCATCGGGAATCAGATGAGAGACGGGGATTCCACCGACGCTGGTGCAACTGGCGATTGGGACCATCGTATCGCCGTGACCGCCCATGAGCATCGCCGAGACGTCTTCGACGCTCACACCGAGCTCCATAGCGATGAAGGCTCGAAAGCGGGCCGTATCGAGCACACCTGCCTGGCCGATGACGCGATGGGAAGGGAACCCGAGGACCTGGAAGGCCCGTTGCACCATCGCATCGAGGGGGTTGCTCACGGCGATGACCACCGCGTTGGGACTCGTCGACTTGACATTCTCGGCGACGCTCGTGACGATTTTGGCGTTGGTGCTCAGCAGATCGTCGCGGCTCATTCCAGGTTTTCTGGCGATCCCCGCAGTGATGACGACCACATCGCTATTGGCCGTATCGGCATAGTCGTTCGTACCGCTCAAGGCACTATCGTAACCCATGATCGGCGAGGCTTGCATCAGGTCGAGCGCCTTGCTTTTGGGCATGTTTTCGGTTTGAGGAACATCCAGCAGGATCACATCCCCGAGTTCTCCTGCAGCGCACCAATGGGCACAGGTCGCCCCTACGTTTCCAGCTCCAATAATACTGATTTTCGCTCGTCGCATGCTAGGGTCGCCTTTTCAAAATTTCAGTTCGTAGGGTTCGATACAATTTGTTATAAATTACGTCGCCAGAGCGGATCGGAAGCTCGAAGTATCTCCAAGCTTAGCGACCCGTCAAGAACCCGTATCTTGCGGGTTGTACAGATTTGCTCGACAATCATCCAACTGGCCCGGCCCGAGGTCGCTCGGAGTTCGCCGAATTTATTTGAATCAGAGGCTGCCTGAACCGCCAACCGAACGCTGCGGCCCTCCGGCGGATGCAAAGTGAGAAAAGTTCTGAATGTTTTGGTCCCAAAAAACGATCCGAATTGGTCCTTATCCACGCGGCTTCCATCTGATTACCCGCGAGGTCCTCTCGGCAATCCCCGAACTTCAGAACGTTCGAATCGGGATCCTCCACGTTTTCTTGCAGCACACCTCGGCGAGCCTGACGATCAATGAAAATGCCGACCCGGATGTCCGTACCGATATGGAAACGGCTCTGAATCGTTTGGTCCCCGAAAACCAGCCCTTTGTCCACACGATCGAAGGTCCCGACGATATGCCCGCACACGTCAAAAGCTCCATACTCGGCGCTAGTTTGATGATCCCCGTTTCGGCCGGGGCCTTGGCCCTGGGGACCTGGCAAGGCATCTACCTGTGCGAACACCGCAACGATGCGACCCCAAGGACTTTGGTCCTGACTCTTCAAGGCGAGAACGAAAGATAAACCATGAGCAATCCAGCGATAAACTCCCCAGCCGTAAACTCCGTCCGATCGACTCCGCGAATGATGGCCGGGATTCCGACCCTAAACGCTAGCCTCTACCGCAGTATCCGTTTCCTCGTCGGCGACCCCGTGGTCTATCTGCAAGTGCCGCAGAGCGACGCAAGCATCCAACGCGTGCTCCTATGCCGCGATATCGAAATGGGCCGAGCCCGGCAAAATGCAGCCGTCGACCTTGTCCACTGTCCAGCCGACTTCACGCCCGCCGAGGGCCTCTCGGGGGATCGCGAAACGGCCACGGCTCAGTCGGCTGCCGAAATGCTCCGACGTCTGGGATTTGCCCGTGTCGTCGTTGATCGATCGCTACCGATGATCTATGCCGAAATGCTTCAAAGGGCCGGCATTGGAATCGAATGCGACACCCAATGGGGGGTGATGGAACGACGCTGCAAGGACGCTCAAGAGATCGAAATGATCCGCCAAGCTCAACAGATCACCGAGCAAGTCATGGAGCTTGCCTGTTCGACAATCGCTCGCGCCAGTGCCGATGCCCAAGGCGTCTTGCACCATCAAGGGGCTCCTTTGACGAGCGAACGCATGCGGACGATGATCGATGTGTGGCTCCTGGAACGCGACTGCTCGAACCCGGGGGCGATCGTCGCTTGCGGTCCCATCGGTGCCGATTGCCACGACCACGGTCACGGCCCTTTGTTCACCGAACAGCCCGTGATCGTCGATATCTTTCCGAGAGTCAAATCCAACCTCTACAACGGCGATTGCACCCGCACGGTGGTCCACGGTGCTGTGGCCCCAGAACTCGAATCGATGCACCGCGCCGTCGTCGCATCGAAACTCGCTGCGACCCGAGCCGTTCGCGCCGGAGTGACCGGCCAAGCGGTCCACGAAGCCACGATGCAATCGATCCTGAGCGCAGGGTACCAAATGGGTTTGCCTGCCCAAGACGCTCCCGACTCGTTTACCAGCATGACCCACGGAACCGGACATGGACTTGGGCTCGAAGTCCACGAGCCACCCTTGCTGGCCGCAGGCGGTCCTGAGTTGATCGCAGGCGATGTGGTGACCATCGAACCAGGGCTCTACTGCAAAGCCCTCGGCGGAATTCGGGTCGAAGACATGGTCGTCGTCACCGAGTCCGGATGCATCAATCTCAATGCCCTCCACGAAGGCCTCTGCTGGAAATAGCATCTCTGCCAGAAATCGCATCAAAGCTCTCTATCGGCCTACCGTTGAACAACCAACCACCGGTCCTCGGGTCGACCTTGAGCTGATAGAAAAATCGCACCCGTTCCTTCTGTCGCTCCGTGAGCCGATTCCCACCCGAAGGCTCTCGCATGAATTCTAAGTCCCACAACTCCAACTCGCACCAATCGAGCTCCCGGCGATAGTGCGAATAAGGGGTCTGACGGATCGGTCCCAAGCCCTGACTACTGGGCAAAATCGAGGAAGGATAAACCTCGTGAACCCACTCCAGTCCGTAAGCGATCGCTCCGGTCCAACTCCCTTTCTGGAATCCGTAACCGCTGGGCTTCCATCCTTGAACGGAGCATTCAAGAAGCTCTCTGTAGTACTCGTCGGCTCGCATCGCCTGCCAACTCGAGAGCTCCGATGCGGCCAGGGCCTTGCCCCGCCCTTCGATCGGATTGATCGGACTGAGGATCGCTTGGTTCTGGAGTTTCTTCGTCACAGGTGAGGAGTAAATCCCTACCAAATCCTGCTCAATCCCCCGAAATGCAAAACGAACGTTTCCATCGAGCATCGCAAATTCGACCATCGCTCGGAGATTCAATCGCTGGAGAGAAAGGTTGCTCAGGAAATGCC
>JAJTEK010000173.1 GCA_021299695.1 Pirellula sp.
TCGAGCAATTCTGGTTCGATGGGACAAAAAACTGAGCAACAACATCGCAGGATTACACCTTGCATGCGCTTACATCACATTTAAACGCTCGGGGGTTTTCGGATAGGCTCTAAGCCTTTACAGTTCAGATCATTGACATAAACGATTGGAATAGGGTTACGTGGTTCTTGAACGCAACTTGGGCGTGCCGCGATTGGTACAAATTGCTCAGTGCGTTGATGCTGGGCTGCCAGCCATGATTAAGATCGTAGCCAGTTTCCTTCGAGGGCTCTGTCTCGAGTACTAAGCGGACTCGTTCAGCACAACCTGCCGCATTGCCGCAAATGACGTATCCCACAACGATTCCGAATGCATGTCCGGGCCCGTATTTTCCTTCTGCGAACCTGTTTACGCCGTTTCGAACATAGGCCAAGGCTAATGAGTTCTCATCGCTTCTTATTCGCTTGCACTCCATCGTTAGGTAAGTCGATTCCCGCCAAGTATACGAAACCATGATATCGATCAAACCAGTTGGCGTATCTTGTTGAGCACGATCCGATTGCGCCTCCCGCTCGAACCGCATTTGGGGAATCGGATTCATCCGGTTTTTTGCTTCCGCCATCTTCCATCGAAGTATATCGGTGATGGCGTCTTCATGACTATGGCGATTGATTCGAGAGTCCGTCTTGGTTGCAGGCCACGCGTCATGCAGAATTTGCAGCGCTAAAAACACGATTGTTTGCTGGGCTTTGCCGCGAATCATCGGATTGAGCCGCCCGCTTTTACCAGAAGCAACCAAGATTATTCCCCCTCTCTGCAAAGTTCGTCAAAGATGGAATCCGCATCATCGTAAGCCCTCGCTCTGGACCAAAAACGCTTTTGCGACAATTTAACGATAATGCAGCGATCGTTGTCGTAGTGGATCATCGATCGCCGAAGCTGGAAATTCGAGGTCAATGGCGCGTGCAACAACTCTGCTAGGCGTCGTGAGTCGAATTCCGCTTGCGACTTCTCAGCGAAACGCACTCCACGATTCCTGGCTTCGTCGAAACGAATGACAACGCAGCAAATATCTTGAGTATCAGCAAATATATCTGCGTTCACGGTCAATTCTCCACCCGTCAAGTTGCTGCGGATGCATTTGACGAGCGTGTCAGCATAGTTCGCGATTTCGGCTTCATCAGGCGACTGTGCGCTTGTTCCATCGCTACCATGACGAACGAAATTCAAATCGTACTTGACCGTGTCTGTGATGTACTCTCGCTGCCAATTTGGAATCTGGTAGAACTCGAAGATCGCCTCGTCAAGCGGATTGAGATTAACATAGCCTGAACTGTTTGCTAAATCTTGAACTACTCTTCGCAATTCAACGGTATCAGCCTTGGAATTTACCGATTTGAAAGGCAAACGTTCAAAGTCGTTCTGTTCCGCAATCTGCTTGTCGATCCCGAATCTGGTTGCCGTCATGAAAAAGCAGTACATTGCCAAGGATGAATTGATGTATGCGTTTACCAAGTCAAGCTTCCACTCGTCAGGTTTGCTCAGGGGAATACCAAAGTATGAGCGAGAATAGACGATATCTTCCACACACTTGGCTCCAACCAGTCGATCTTCCTGAAGACTCTGCTGTGCCAAGAACATTGGTCCTTGATAAATCTCGCAGCTCCTGGCGTGCTCCAATTCGGCGTAGTGAAACGGAGGCAAGTCATCAATCGCGAAGCGAAAACGAGAAAGCTTCTCTGCCTCTAGCATTTTCCGTGGCAATCCATCCGGAACTGGCTTGAGTTTTGTGCCTCGAATGTACCCTTGATAAAGTCTTGAACCCCACGCTTCTAAGACTTGATCAATCCTGCGACTGGTTGAATAGAACCCGTTTATAATCGCGCGATCGCGAGGTGTTCCACAGGAAGCGATTTTGAACAGATGCGGCTCGACCGCAATGCGATCATTGGGCAGATGATTCAGCCGCTCAAGAAACAATTCGACAATCCCATGTTTGCCAAAAGTTTCACTTCGCTCGGCGGACGCGAACACCAGTTGGTCGCCCGACTTTGGAGCCGTGTTTTCTGCGACGAATATCATGGCCGGTTGTTTGGCGGATGGAAACAGTTTTTTATCGTGCAACGTCGATAGATTGAGCATCGCTCGAGCGCGGAGCGTCGTAAACAATTGCGACTTTGATTTGAGCGATTGCCCCTCCTGGCTGAAGAAATTCTTGGCATCAATGATCAATCCGATACGACCGTTGGGTTTCAGGAAATCCCGACTTCGCCAAATAAAGGCCTGATCGATAGGAGATCGAAATGGCAATTCGATAGGCGGATCTTGCTGTTCGCAATATTCAAGGTGCGAACGCGACGAAACATGCGATGTCGAGCGTTCGCCTTTCGGCTTATTCCACGGAGGATTTCCTACCACAATGGAAAATTCTTTTTGCTTAAAAGCCTCCGTATTGCTAAAGCTATCTGAGGAAAACGCGTCCGCGACAAACAGATTGCGATTTTTCAGGCTATGCCGGAATTTAAGATGCTGGGCGGAGTTGAGCGACGGATCGAGTTCGAAGGCTGTTAGGCAAAGACTGAACGCTGCGATTTCGATTGCCGTTTCATTAACATCGACGCCGTAAATTTGCTCCGAAAGCACGCTGCGGACAAGCGTTCTTGTAAGCTTCTCCCCGCCTGCGATGCGACGTGCAACAAGTCGCCGGAAAGCATCGACCAAGAAAACTCCCGATCCACAAGCCAAGTCGCAGACCTTGGCGTTGCGAGGAAGCTCTTTCGAAAACAACTGGTCGTCGAAAACTTGGGAGAAAACCAAATCAACTAGGTTCACCGGTGTGTAATGAGTTCCGCGTGCCTTTGCGGTAGCTTGATCGTCCGCGTAGATAAAGCGTTCATAAATCGAGCTGATCAATTCGATCGGAATGACCTCGAAATCGTACCGCCAAAAGTCAAAACTCTGTTGGCCCGATCGCAAGTTCTGTCGCTTTACAATCGCTTGGGCTACTTCCAATTGAGCCTTTGAAAATGTATACGAAACGTCATCTTCACTCGGAGTTGGCGGAGGTGGAAAGAGGTCTCCGTTGAACGTCTCTCTCATTCGTTCGAAGAATTTTTTCGTTTCGCCGACACGTGATAAAACGTCGCCGAAGGACTTGGCATGGAGTCCTTCGAAAAGTTCTGTCGGCAAAACACCGCGAGCCTCTAAGTAGGCCGTGAACAAAGTTCGCAGCATTAGTCGGTGTGCAAGCAACGGTTTGCATCCGTCGTCGGTCAGCATTTCGGCTGCAGTGCGAAGATCATTCGCCAATTCCGCATCGATGCGAGTCTCTTTGGAGATTCGTTTGCCCGCACGCGTAGCCCAAAATTGACCGCTTTCCAAACTGATTCTATCTAGTTCGTATTTTCGTAACTGTTCCAAATCTTGAATCGCGCAGGATAGCAACTCGGCAGGGTGTTTTTGTTCATCGTTAGATTTAGGTGGTGGTTGAAACGCATTAAGGATGCGGACCCGCGTCGGTGTGATGATCCAGAGCATTCGACCGAGACCATGATTCCACGCCGTCCGATGCCAGTGATGAATATCGTTCAGGCTGGGATCGGACGCAAGGCTTTTCATGTAAATGCACGGAGTGCCATTGATCTCGAACACATCGGTGACGCCCAGTTTGTCAGAGTCGAGAATCGCGGCGTATCGAAATCGTCGATCGTCGAAACCATCACCCGCAGAGGATGCCTGGCGCAATGTATCGCCACGAACGAAACCGGTGTTCGCACCAACGGTCTGGTAGCCCAGTTCGTTCATCAATGTTACGTATTCGTTTATCGTGCTTCCGGTCGCCACTATTATCCTCCAGTCTTTAGCCCGCTGATTTGGTTGTGGCATTCGGGTTGCGGATTTGCGGGACCGAGTAGCTCGCTCGTGTCTCGTTCACTGCAACTTGTAGACGGTTCCAATCCGACTTTTTCAAAGGCAAACTTAAGATGCTGCGCAAGAAATCCCTTGACTGTGGATTGGAGAGCAGCGTTTTTAGCGGCGGAGGAACGACATCACTGAGATAGAGATATTCTAAGACGTCGGCCCGAAGCCTGGAGGCTAATTTCGTTACGATGTCGGGTGAAATTCCCTTTCCTGACCGACCTGTTTCGATCTTGGTGATGTAAGAGAAACTGATGTCGGTTTCGTCAGCAAGCTGTCGAACCGTTAACCCCGCATTTTCCCGGTCAATGCGTAGCCTTGTTGCAAAACTGTCCATGACTCCCCCCATCGCTTTTCTTACAAGTTCTAACTATTTGTGCACCGCGAGTCAACAGGGCCATCTGAGTAGAGCAATGTATGTCAAGGTAGGTGCCTGGCACGAATGGCACTGTACGCCTTGCGTAAACTGTTCCACTCAAACGAGTTATCTCCCTTGCTGAGCCTCTGTCGCAAGTCGTCTCTGGGTTCCATCATCAGCTTGTACTGGTCCCTCCGGCGCTTGACGCATCTGGGTTCGAATCTGCCCGGTCTATAACCGACTCGACATTGCGATATGCAGCGAAGAATCTGGCGAAGCATCTCATCGGGATTCAAGGCGGAAAAGCATGCCACATCCCAGTTCGAAAGGATGTACTGACAAGTCGACACAAAGCTGATCTGTCTCGGAAGGATCGACTCCTGTTTCGCCGCAAGTCCCACGGTCATTCTTATAAGGTTGTAGGCCAGTAGTTTCATCCAGAATTCAGTGTTGACCATCGGTGGCGATTTGCACCGCATGAAATCCATGTTTAAGTGCGTCTTGATATTCCGGATATCGAGTTCGACATTCCAGCGATAACCATAGAGCTCTGCAATCTCCTGAGCTGAGACACCTTCCTGGCCAGATCGTTCCAACATGTTCGTGACGACAACAAACGGGCTCTGCTTGCGCCCTGGCTCGGAGATAATATACCTCATCTCTCGGAGTTCAAGCTGTTCTGGGAGGCTCCTATGCATCTGATCGGTCATCCAGTTCGGACGAGATCCCCGTTTCCAAGTCACGATGTGATCGTTCTTTCCAAGTCGTCTTCCTTTGCGGAAGTCGGTATGGCGAGCTTGATGTTTGCGGAAGCAAACATGGACCCCTTTTTGCATCAGCAAGGCAATCAGCCAGTAACTACAGAAGTGCCTGTCGGCAACAACAACATCCCCAGCCTTGAGACTCGACAAGAGATGGCGAAGCATAGCAATCTCGCTAGTGTCTTTCCCTTGATACGGCCCGATCGCAGCATCCAATAAGCAACCAGTTCCCAAATGAAGTAAAGCCACCACACGAGCGATCGGGAATCCCAAGCCTGGCTTTTGGGCGGTATGTTGGGGATAGATGGCTTGAATTTGGCTCTTGTAGCAGTAGTCCCCTGTATTGGCATGAGGGACGTTTCGTCCTATCTGAATCAAGAAGGTCGAAATTCTTGCCACGGCAGCTTGGCACGTAGCGTCCTTGCCATCTCGCATAACTTGGCAAAGGAATGCCCATAGAACAATGGCTGAGTGGAAGACGCCTCCAAAGAGACACTTGTGCTTGCCGAGGACATCGCGGAGCAATTCTTCGGGGAGCAACTCCGGAAGACGTTCGACGGGAAAAGCACTAAGGACGCGCTGAAACTTGAAGGTGCATTGGCGCCTTGATTTTGGTAGAGACATCCTACGAAAAAACCTTCCTTGGCTAGTTCAAGCTTGCAAGGAAGGTTCTGGATTTTAGCCAAGGCAGGTTTTTGAAGTCATCATCAATTGCCAAAGCTCGCGGAAGTATAACAAAAAACTTCCACGTGCCGCTAGAGAACTTGCGCTCTGACCCCAGGCGTACAGTGCCATTCGTGCCTGGCACCTACCGAAGGGCCCCTATTCGACTCTATTACATTACAAACTGCCATGTCGGTCACTGAATTTGTAGATATCAACACTCTTGATCGTGCGGAGGAGTGCAATTGCGCCCGCTGACTGAGCAGGTATATAAGTGTCTTCTTGATATGCATTGTAATAACATATGTTCCATTCTGTCGTGGTCGGTTCCGTACTGATGAACCCCATGAGCTTCTGGGCGCAACCTTGCGGCCACCGACTGCCGAGCATGTTTCGCGGTTGTGACCGATCTAGGCATGGGGACATCGTTATCATGATTTCAACCAATTTTGGAAGACGACCGTTATTGATATGAGCGCAGCCAGCCCATCTGACGAGCATCACCTCCTCAGCGTGACAAGCACCTCCCCCGGGAACATCATCCTGTCCTTTGGGCAATGAATTAAACGTCCAAACCAATTTGTCATCCCTATCCCACCGCACCACCATGGCAACCTGATTTAATTTAATTTCTTCAACCATCTGTATAATCTGATTTTTGAAATTTACATCACCGTTTGTATTCAGGCGAAGCTTCGTCATGTCTTTCTCCGTATCTAAAAAATTCGTTAAAACAAAGGCGTTAAAACAAAGGGGACAGGTCCCGTTGTTGTCTTTCAGGTGCCGTCGAACGATGGCGGCCTTCTGATCAGCAGTGAATTTTCTAAGTGTTTTGGTCATCGGAATCCTCCAGGGTAACCGTTCACGGCCCGGACGGTCGATGTTAGCAAACTGATCTAGACGCCGTCAAGGATTTTTTGGCTAAATGCTTGGATGAGCATTCCCAAGCATCGCCTCGAACTCCCACCCGAAGCCGAGCCCGCTCGTGATTTTATCG
>JAJTEK010000174.1 GCA_021299695.1 Pirellula sp.
CCCACCGACAGCCCCTCCCCCGCTAGCAGACCGAGCAACGGCAGGAGCCCAAGCCCCTGAGACCCCACCGAACGACACCCCCCTCGTCGCACAGTACATGGCCGATGCCGACTCCGAAGGCTTGCCCGACCCGTCGAAAATGATCAAACTTCGAATGTTCGTCGGGGTCAAAGCCAGCACCGAAGCATTGGGTTTGCAGGAGCCGTTTATGATCTGGCTCAAGGCCGCCTTTGTCGTTGCCGCCGTCGTGGCCAGCCCCGGAATTTTCTACCACCTCTGGCAATTCATTTCTTCGGGTCTTTACCCGCACGAACGCCGCTATGTTTATTTCTTCTTGCCCACGAGCTTGATCCTGTTTTGGTCAGGAGCTTGCCTTGCCTTCTTCGTGATCTTCCAACTCGTCATCGACTTCCTCTTGGACTTCAACGCCAATATGGGTATCGGTGCCTCTCCTCGACTTACCGACTACATGTCCTTTGCGCTGTTCTTACCCCTCGGGTTTGGGGTCGCTTTTCAATTGCCCCTGGCCATGCTCGTCCTGGAACGCTTAGGAATCTTCTCCGTTGACACCTACCTGGGACAATGGCGGATCGCGGTCCTGGCAATCGCCTTTATCTCGATGATTTTGACCCCTGCGGATATGGTCAGCATGATCGGGATGGGTGTTCCTCTGGTGGCCTTGTACTTCTTAGGGATCGCCATGTGCAAGTACCTACCGAGAGCCGCAATGCAAAACCCAACGGTCGGCGAACCGACCTAAAGCGAGTCGTCCATGACCTCGAACGATCCATACAAAAGTTTCCGAGAGTTCCCCCTCTCGGTGCGTATTGCGCAACGGTCCTGGATCACTGCAGTAGCAATTCCCCTCGTCTTGATCCGCGTCATCGCCAAGTTGAAAGTTCCCTGGGTCGTGCAATCCATCTTCGGGATCTCAGGTCTCTTTGCCCTTGTCGGCTACGTCTCAACCTGCTGGGTCCTGGTCCGCTATCCATACATTGGCATGGTCGACTCCTCCGACGGCGACTTGTACTCCAAGTACGTCGATCAACTCGGAGCACTAGTCAAAAAACTCCTCGGTCTCTGCGCCGTTGTATGCCTATGCTTTGCACTCGTCGCCCCACTGCGAGACGGCAAACTCACTGGCCTCGATATTCTATGGCTCCTCTACGGTGGATCGACACTGCTCTTTTTGCTCTTCCTCCTTCTGCGATTCAACCGCTTTGACCACCCAGCCGTCGCCACACTCCTGCGATGCACGCTCGGATTCGGGATCCCCCTTTTCCCGCTCTTCGTGCCGGCCCTGCTCGTCGGCTCCCAACGCGCCAAACGACTCCTGGACGAAGCCCAAGAGCAAATCCGATAGCGGTCGCATCTTACCAGTTGAAGTCGAACCGCATGGCCAACAGGTCCGATTCGGTCGCTCCATAGAGCGTTTGCTCGGTGGTGATCGGATGGATCCAATCGAACATCCACCGTGTCCGATCGCTCCAGTACCAGTTGACCCCCACCGTCAAGTCGTCGTACTGGCCGGCCTGCAACGGATTCATGTCCAAGTGCGACCAGCGGGCTTTGAGCTCCAGGGCCCCAGGCTGAAATTCACCCCTCTTGAATCGGAAGTTCTCCCGGGGTGCATTTCGACCAAACTGGGCCCCATGCTGACCAAAGCGATCAAAGACCCGACTCTCGCCCGTGATAAACCAACTCGTATGCACATAAGCCCCACTCAACGTGGGATTCCCTCCGTCGAGCATCTGCACAGACCCAAGAAACGCCTCGGATTGAACCGCAAAACGGCCCATCACGATCGCCCCCTCAAGATTGCCCGATGTCATGCTATCGGCCCTGAGCACTCCCGAATCGATCAGCCGAGGTCCCTCGGATACCTGGGGCCTTGTCCGAATCCGCATCCGATCATCGCTGTCGTCCGTAAACAAAACCCCCAACCCCGTATGCACCAATCGTCGGCCTTTGGGCTGGTCGTTATCGTAAGGCAACCAAGTGAGCCTGCCGCTGACTCGGTAACCCTGATTGTCATCCAAACGCTTCTTGAACCCCTCGCTGATGCTATCGATGAAACAACCCGTTGTCCATGTCAACCTCTCATCCTGAGAACAATTGTAAAATGCGAACCCAACCTCGCGGTCAGCCGCAAAGACCGTCTGCGTCGGTATCGAACGCTCCAAAAATATGTTGTTCGTGTCGTTCGTGACCTGCTCAAGACTATAAGGCACGAAAAAATTACCCACCCGAAATCGCCCCAGATAAGGGATCTGATTCATCGTGAAGTAAGCGTCCTTGACCTGTGGCGTCAAATTCGCCTCTGGAACCGCCTCGCCAAACGACTCCGGCTCGAGCGTCATCTGCAAGCGAAAATCGCAAACGTCATAGCCCGTCCCGTCGGCTACCAATCGCAATCGTCGGAAATTGAAGTAGTTGTTCGTATTGGGTATCGACTCGCTCGCATTGGCCCAAAGCACATAGTCCATCTGCACATGACCGCCAAGCTTGACGTTCCACTTCTCGGGTTCCGACTTGGTTCCAACCTCCTTGGTTATCTCCGCTTTGGCAATGGCTTGCTCGGGAACATCAGCCTTCAACGCTTCCACACGGATTGCTTCTACACGGGTCGCTTCGATCTCCATATCCTGTGCCCACAGCCCAGCAGGCAAGACCCCCGAACTCAAGATCACCAAGAAACAAGCCAACCAACAGCCACCCAATCGCAGCCCCAAGCCCACGGATTTCTCTAGTTGGTTTGCTAGCATTGGAACCGATTGGCTAAGCGTTGAGATTCGGGCGAATTTGGATTTCGCGCCCCGGCCGGTATCTCTTCGGCAATCGGCAAGGCCTACTCAAGCCTCAAACTCGAACGCGGCCTAAAAACTCGAGGATTCGGTCATCGCTTGAATTACTCCCATTGAAGATCGACCCAAACAAGCCGATGGTCCGACGCCGTCGCCAGAGCGCTGGCCTCGGCGGATTGGCTCTTGGAGGGCCAGTACACTCCGCTTGCCAGGACCTTGAGATTTGCCGAGGGGAGCACAAAGTCGATCCTTAGGTTGCCCGGGTTGCGGTCGTTGAAGTCCCCGGTGTCGGTCGCCGGATCGGCTTGATGCTTGAGATTGGCCCCTTTGGAATTCTCAGATGCCTCAACCCCCCCTTGGCTCCGCGGCGCTGGGCACTTGGCCAATCTGGGGTGTTCAAGCAGTTTTCGGATCGCCTCGGCGCGACCATCTCCATCGATCGGATCGGAGTTGAGATCTCCTGCGATGACAAACGAGGCGTCGGGCGCAAGCGGCCCGCTCCGTCCGTTATCGTCGAGCAGATAAGCACCGGAGGAATCTCCGGATACATAGTCCATGAGCAAACGGATTTCGTCGTGATTGCGACATCCGTTTCGATCTTCCGGACCGTCGAAAACCGGGGGAGTCGGGTGACTTGCAATCAAATGCAATGTTTTGCCATCGATGAGGATCGGAACGTCCCAATGGGATTTCGAGCTGAGTCGGAGTTGATCCCAAACTGCATCGGGGTAGTACGATTCGAGCACTGAGGAACCCGGGTTCGATCGCATGGGACGAAGCGCGCCGGGCATTTGACTCCAGCGAAAGTTTTGAAAGGTACGGATCGCTTGCGTTTGGATTTCATGACGGCTGAATACCGCCATGCCATACTGGCCCGGAAAGGTCCCGAAGCCCCACGCGTCGTTGGGCTCATGCTGCTTGCCATTTCCATCTAGATCGAGTCCGGAATCTACCCCTGTGTTGACCGGCCCAGCAAAGAAGTACTTCCATGGCGGTTGCTCGGTTTTCTCGTTGGGATCTTGGCTCGAAAGGTATCGGTTCAAGAACACATCGGCCGAACGCGCGTCGTAGTCGATTTCGTTCAGGAGAAACACATCGGGCGAAACGGCTCGGAGGATCTCAGCGATTTTCGCAGCCTGTGGATCCCCCTTTTGCAATCCCTCGGTCAACTCGCCGGCCGACTTGCGATTCATCGCGGCATTGAACGTCGCGACACGCAGGACTTTAGCACCCGCGACGGTGGGTTCGGAACGGGGAACCTGGGCTCTAGCATGTGGGTTCATCGTTAAAAACACAAGCACCATCCAAATAGAGAGCAGGATGTCGATCCGTAGCTTCGATGGACGCTCAATCGCCATAATCATGATCGGCCACTTTCTTTTCGATTGCGCGGACTAAATCTGCGGCTTCCTGAAGCGTAATCAAAATCCGCTGCAACTTCCCCTCGGTCTCGGCGAAATGGTCGTTGATAAACCTCTCGGCAGTGGAATCTTTCCAGTACTCGGTGACATCTGCGAGCGATTCTCGCCAATGATTCAACGCGTTTTGAACGCGTCCTTTGGCTCCGACTAAATCGTTTCGGGATCGTGTACCCATGGTCATGTACCCATAGAGAATCTAAGGCTTGAGCCCTTGGGTCAACTCGCTCAGTCCATCGAGGTTCTCCTGGAGCCGAACCTGTGCATCGAGGTCGGTGTGATTGAGAATTCCAACCGGTCCATCGAAGTTCATTTGCCCGATGAGTTTCAGCACCTGCTTGTCCTGGCTGCCTTGTCCAATCGGCAAAATCTTCTTGCCGACTCGCTCGCCGTCGATCTCCATTCCGTTGAGGTTGATCGCCAGGAGATAGGGTTGGATTTTCGCAAGGATCGATTCGAGCCGATCGAGTTGATGATGCGCGTGGTGGAGATTGTAGACAATCCCGACGTTGGGAAGTCCGATCGCTTGGATAAGCCGAATTTGGTTTTCAGGTTCGCCATACCAACCGCCGTGGTTGTACAGAGCGACTTTGCAACCGACGTCCTGGGCCGCCAGAGCGATTTCACGGATTCGCCGCGACTCAGACTCGATAAAGGCCTTGGTCTGCTGGGCATCCATCGCGATATCACCCCCGCCGCTGACCCACAACTGCGGATGGATCTGATGCTTTTTTACAAGGCTCAGTATCGCTTTGGCTTCGTCGTTTAGCACGGTCGGGAACCACCACGCGGTAAACTCGATACCATGCTTTTTCATCGTCGTGATCTCTTCTTCGAAACTCGCGACATGCTCGGCCCGGTAATCGTAAGCCAGCCGCTTGATCCCCAACTCATCGAGCATCGTGGCCCTTTGCTCGGGCGTTCTTTTCTTCGAATCGAAAGGGACAATGCACCAAGCCACCAAATTCGACTTGTCGAACTTCGACCCGCGAAAGACACCCGACACTCCAGGCCCGGAAACAGGAGGCTCGACCACTGCTGGCTCTTGGGCCAACGCCAAAGCTCCAAACCAAGCCGATAGAAATCCAGCCGGTAATACACAAAGGCCCAGCAGCCCAACGACGATCAAAACACAAATCCGGGACATTGGACTCTTCATAAGACGGTGGTGCCTGAGGAGACAGTGGCTCTGTGAAACAGAAGGGAAATCGACGGAAAGAACATTGTAAGCCAAAGAGCTCCGGGACGCACGGGAAACTTAGGCCCTGTTTTTGAGAGGAAAATGCATCTGCAGTTGTATTTCCAGGGGTTGGTGAATACATTTTCTAATTCGTTTCTCTCCAAATTCGCCGCACTTACCCCCCCTTTCTACTCATGGCATCAGCAACCCCCATCACAGTCGCCTACGGCGACGGTATCGGTCCCGAAATCATGGAAGCCACCCTTCATATCATCGAAGAGGCAGGCGCAAGACTCGAAAAACACGTCATCGAGATCGGGGAAAAGCAGTACCTTAAAGGGAATATGGCGGGGATCGAACCTAGCGCTTTTGAAAACCTCCGATCCACCCGAGTGTTCCTCAAAGCTCCGATCACCACACCCCAAGGGGGAGGGTTCAAGTCCCTCAACGTGACGACCCGAAAAGCATTCGGTCTGTATGCCAACATCCGCCCATGCTTGAGCTACGATCCATTCATTCGGACCAAACACCCAAAAATGGATGTGGTCATCGTTCGCGAAAACGAAGAAGACCTCTACGCGGGCATCGAACACCGCCAAACCCTCGACGTGATGCAGTGCCTCAAACTCATCTCCCGACCTGGAACCGAAAAGATCGTCCGCTACGCCTTCGAGTACGCTCGAGCTTACGGTCGCAAAAAAGTCACCTGCTTTACCAAAGACAATATCATGAAACTGACCGACGGTCTGTTTCATAAAGTCTTCGACGAAATCGCCGCCGAATACAAAGACATCGAAAACGAACATTGGATCGTCGATATCGGAGCCGCAAAACTCGCCGATACCCCAGAAGCCTTCGACGTGGTCGTCATGCCCAACCTCTACGGCGATATCCTCTCGGACGTCGCTGCCCAAATCGCCGGATCGGTCGGACTCGCCGGCAGCGCCAATATCGGCGATGGATGCGCCATGTTCGAAGCCATCCACGGTTCGGCTCCTCGCCGCGCCGGCCAAAACCTCGCCAACCCCTCCGGCCTGTTCCTCGGTGCTATCCAAATGCTTGTCCATATCGGCCAAGCTGAAATCGCCGAACTAGCCCACAACGCTTGGCTCAAAACCATCGAAGATGGCGTTCACACCTACGATATCTTCAAAGAAGGCATCTCCAAAGAAAAAGTTGGGACC
>JAJTEK010000175.1 GCA_021299695.1 Pirellula sp.
GCTTCAAAGCGTTTTGCGTGACCCTGTTTTCGGCCTTGATCATCCTTGGCCCGTGGGTATACGCCCAGGAACCCGACACCCCCAATCGATCGAGGTCCACTCCGCCGGGCTCTCAGACCAAGACCGACCCCCCGAAGTCCGAAAAGCAATTGGCCGAGGAACGTAAGGCCCGAGATGCGGCTCGAAAACGTGGCGAAATCACCTTCGATGATCTGAAATTTGACATCGAAAAAGGAGGCGATTTCAAAAAGGAGATGATCACCAAAGAGATCGGTGAACTCGACAAAAAAACGGTCAAACTCCGTGGGTTCATCCTGCCAACATCTGTTTTCCAGAATTCCGGTATCAAGCAGTTCGTGCTGGTGCGCGACAACCAAGAGTGCTGCTTTGGACCGGGAGCTATGCTCTTCGATTGCGTGATCGTTGAAATGGAACCGGGAAAAACGGCGACCTTCTCCACCAGAGTCGTCTCAGTCAAGGGAAAGCTTGAGATCGACTCGGAGTCCTTTCGCTACCCCGAAGGGGGACACTACGCGATCTACAAGATGACTGCCGAAGAGGTCAAATAGATAGTGCTTGACCACACGTCGAGCTGATTGCATGCCAATCCATGATCAGATCATTCAGCGTCTCAGCGGATTCACTCGTCAGCGGCTGACCAAGCGTTCCACCAGGATTTGAATTGAACCCATTGCGAATGGATGAATGCTTGCTGGCTCTGGCTCAGTCGGTCCGTGGAGTTGAAATGATATTCGTACTCTGGGTTGCCCTCGAGAACCATAAGGTACTTGTAGTAGAGCACCAAATCAGGCCCCTCGTCGTACTTCGATAGAACGGCCAATGCGGAATCCAATTCCTGAGCCAAGCCCCTGGATTGCACGCAACCGGCAGCCGCTTTCTTACATAGCTCAATGAGCCGTAGGACTTGTCTCGGTAACGCGTTACCCACGCCGGTGATCGCTCCCAAGGCACCGCACCGAACAAACCCATGAAAGACCTGGGTGTCGACGCCGACCATCAAAGCTAGGTTCGGATTGCCGCTGGTGATATGCTCGGCCGCATAGCTGAGCGATTCGGCTCCACCGAACTCTTTAAAGCCCACCAGATTTGGAAACTCCTGATGCAAAGCAAAGAACAAATCGGCTTTGGTTTGGAATCCATAATAAGGGCTATTGTAGATGACCGCCGGCAGATCCTTCGCCGCCGAGAGAATCCCGGCGAAATGGCTGCGTTGGGCCGAGGTGGAACTCCCGCGAGAAAGCACCCGAGGGATGACCATCAGCCCGGCAGCACCGACCTTTTGCGCATGGGCCGCATGGGCTGCGGCAATCTGAGGATTTTGAGCCCCCGTTCCGACTACCACCGGCACGCCGGCCGCTACGAGACTTGCGACCCCCTCCTGACGCTGCCCGTCGGTCAGCAGCGGCCAATCCCCCATCGAGCCGCAGTACACCACGGCGCGCATGCCAAGAGACACTAGTTCCTGGCCTTTCCGCACCAAAGCATCGAAGTCCGGTTGGCCGTTTTGGTCGCACGGGGTCATCAACGCAGGAATGCATCCTTGGAATACGTCAGCCAATCGAGTCACTTGGAAACTCCATAGTCAAAGGTTACTTGCAAAACCATACGTCTCATCAGCCATTTGGCAATCCATCTGGATCTTGAGTATAAATCAATCGCCTAGGTTTGTTGAGTGGAACTCATAGGATTGGCTCATCGCAAGATCTGGGAACCCAAATCGGGTACTATGGTCCGTGCTGAATCGCTACACTTCCTACCCGACAAAGCTTCCTAACAGAGCTTCCTAATTGCCATGAAAGCTATCCTTGCTCTCGACCAAGGGACCACCAGTTCCCGTGCGATCCTCTACAGCCATGCAGGGGAGATCCTGGGTGTGGCCCAAAAAGAATTCCAACAGATTTTTCCAAAGAGCGGTTGGGTCGAGCACAACCCGATCGAGATCTGGGAATCGCAACTGGCCGTCGCTCGCGAAGTCATCGCGAACTGCAAGTTAAGCCCATCGGAAATCGCCGCTATCGGCATCACCAATCAACGCGAAACGACCGTCGTTTGGGAGCGTAAATCGGGCCTTCCTATCTGCAACGCGATTGTCTGGCAGGATCGACGCACCGCCGAGGATTGCGATCGACTCAAGAGATCGGGACAAGCCGCCTGGATCACCGAAAAAACCGGGCTCGTCGTCGATCCCTACTTTTCCGGAACCAAACTCCGATGGATCTTGGACAACGTACCCGATGCCCGCGCGAAAGCCCAAAACGGGTCACTTGCATTCGGTACGATCGACTCGTGGTTGCTCTGGAATCTGACCCAAGGTCGCGCCCACAAAACCGATACGAGCAACGCGAGTCGAACCATGCTGATGAATCTCAGTTCGTTGGCATGGGATCCTGAATTGCTCGAACTGCTGGACATCCCCGAATCGATCTTGCCAGAGATCTGCAGGTCTAGCGAATTTTATGCTCAAAGCGATCCGGGGCTTTTCGGTGTTTCGATTCCGATCGCAGGCATCGCCGGAGATCAACAAGCGGCCTTGTTCGGACAGAACTGCACCCAACCCGGCATGGCGAAAAACACCTACGGAACCGGTTGCTTCATGCTGATGAACGTCGGCCCCAAACCGGTTTTCTCAAAGCAACGCCTTCTTGCAAGCGTCGGTTGGTCGCGACCCGAACAGCAGTGCTATGTCCTTGAAGGTAGCGTCTTTATCGCGGGTGCGGCGGTGCAATGGTTGCGCGATGGACTGGGCATCATCAAAAAAGCCTCCGAGGTCGAGACCCTAGCAAGTCAAGTCGTCGACAGCGATGGCGTTTATTTGGTTCCAGCCTTCGCCGGTCTGGGGGCCCCCCACTGGGACGCTTATGCTCGCGGCACCATCGTGGGGATCACCCGAGGGACCACCGCGGCCCACCTTGCCCGCGCTGCGCTCGAGGGGATCGCCTTCCAAGTCGCTGACGTTTTGACCGCCATGGAAAAAGACTCCGGCAATACGCTGACCGAGTTGCGGGTCGATGGAGGTGCCTGTGCCAACAATCTTTTGATGCAATTCCAAGCCGACATCATGCAGTGCCCGGTCATTCGGCCTAAAATCATCGAAACGACCAGCCTCGGTGCTGCTTACCTAGCCGGACTCGCGACGGGCTTCTGGAAAAATGACTCGGAAATCGAACGCATCTGGCAAGCCGACCGACGATTCGAGCCGACCATGAAACCACAGGAAGCAGCCTCGCGACGCGAACGATGGGTCGAAGCCCTCGACCGATCCCGTCAATGGGCCGATCACCCCTAAGATTCCCTCCCCTAAAGTCTCATCCGCAACCGTCTTCCCGAGTATCCCAACCGGCCAATCCCAATCATGTCGCTCGACCGAACTGCAAACATCGCAAGGCTCCAATCCCAAGCCGTATGGGACTTGGTAGTCGTCGGTGCCGGTGCCACCGGCGCGAGCATCGCTCTAGATGCGGCTTCCCGTGGATTGTCCGTCGCATTGATCGACCAAAGCGATTTCGGAAAAGGCACCTCAAGCCGTTCGACGAAATTGGTCCACGGTGGCGTGAGGTACTTGGCCCAAGGCAACATCAATCTTGTCCGCGACGCTTTGCACGAGCGGACTTTGCTGCGGAAAAACGCACCCCATGTCGTCCACGAAATGGCCTTCCTGGTCCCCTGCAAATCCTGGTTGGAAAAAATCTGGTACTCCATGGGCTTTATCCTCTACGACTGGCTCGCAGGCAAAAGCGGCTTTGCCAAGGCCAAGCGGCTCAGTGCCCGAGAATGCAAAGACTATGTACCGACGATCGCCCCTGAAATGGCTCGCTATGGGGTCCTCTATTCGGATGGTCAATTCGACGATGCGCAACTGCTCGTCGACATCGTTCTGACCGCTGCCGAACATGGCGCTGTGGTTTGCAACTATGTCCAAGCGCAAGGTTTACTCAAGGACTCGACTGGGAATGTAACCGGTCTTCGCACCATCGATCTCGAATCGTCTGATTCGCACCAGTCTCCTGAAGCCCGAATCGATATCCAAGCCAGGTGCGTGATCAACGCCACGGGCCCGTTTTGCGATGAACTTCGCAGGGCTGACGAACCTGCTCTCGAGCCGATCATCGCGCCGAGCCAAGGGGTCCACATCGTCCTCGAAAAAAGTTTCCTGCCCGGTAACGCGGCGGTGATCGTCCCGAAAACCAGCGACGGACGAGTGATCTTTTTGATCCCTTGGAACAACCATACCCTGATCGGCACGACCGACACGGCGATTCCCAAGTCGGTGCTCGAACCTATCGCAACCGAAGGGGAAATCGAGTTTTTGCTCGAAACCTCCGGAAGATACCTTTCAAAAAAACCAACACACAACGATATCCTCAGCGTCTTTGTCGGCATTCGTCCACTGGTGAAAGCCAAATCGGTTTCTAAGTCCACTTCGAAACTTTCGCGAGACCATACCATCGAGATTTCCAAATCGGGGTTGCTCACGATCACCGGAGGCAAATGGACAACCGCTCGAAAAATGGCACAAGACGCCGTCGACCGAGCGATACTCTCGGCCGAGTTGCCTCAGAGTCCATGCATCACCAAGGATCTTTTATTGCATGGGTCAGACGCCAAGGCCAAGCTGCAAATGCTCGCGCAGAACCCGGCCTTAGGAATACCGTTGCTCGAGGGCTATGGGCTCAAACCTGTCGATGTGGTTTGGGCTGCTCGTCATCAAATGGCTAGGACGCTTGAAGATGTCCTAGCACGTCGCGACCGATTGCTGTTCCTGCGAGCTCGCGATGCGATCGAGGTAGCCCCGAGAGTCGCAACCATTTTGGCTCGCGAGTTAGGCAAGGACGACGCTTGGGTCGATCGCCAGTTAATCGAGTTTCGAGAGTTGGCAAATCGCTACTTGCCACCCAGGAGCGACGTGTGAAAGAACACGACTCCAAGGGAAACACCGCTGCATCGACGGCCCTTTTGGTCGCTTGGATGTGGGTAGCCTATTTTCTGAACTACTGCGATCGCCAAGCGGTGTTTGCGATGTTCAAAGTCCTCAAAACAGATCTTTCGATGAGCGAAACCCAATTGGGTTTGACCGGCGCGCTGTTTCTTTGGGTCTATGGGATCGGTTGCCCGATCGCCGGTTTCCTCGCGGACCGCTTCTCTAAGAAAATGCTTATCAGCGGCAGTTTGATTGTCTGGAGCTTGGTGACGATTGCGACCGGATTATCGGTCTCTGCAACCATGCTCCTGGCGATGCGCGCAGCGATGGGGGTCTCCGAAGCCCTATTCATGCCAGCGGCAATTTCCATGACCACCAACAGCACGGCTCCCAAGTGGCGGTCACGGGCGGTGGCCAGTTTGACCACAGCCCAGATCGCAGGGGTGATTGTTGGCGCATCGTCACTTAACGATCGGAGCCGACCGGGATGAAACCGCCGAAGATCTTCGCTCGGATTTAGCTTCCTTCGAAACAAATTCTCGGCCGAGCCTGCTCTCGATTTTTCAAATCCCAACGTTTTGCGTCCTATGTGCAGCGTTCCCCCTGTTCGTCTTTGGATTGTGGATGATCTACAGTTGGCTTGCTAACTACATCGAGGAGAAATTCGAGCTGAGCACAGCCCAAGCGGCCTGGATTTCCACTGCCTACTTGCAGTTGGCAACCATTCTCGGGCTCTTCGCCGGTGGCTACATCGCTGATCGTTTTCGCAAAAAGTACCGGTCTGCGAGGATGACGATTTTGCTTGCAAGCGTCGGTTGCTGTGCCCCCTTACTCGTTGCGATCGGACGGGTAGAGAACCTCGACTTGCTCAAGTTCGTTTTGGTCGCGTATGGGTTCTTCAGTGGCTGGATGATCGGTAATATCTTCCCTGCGGCTTTCGAGGTCGTAGGTGCTTCTCGGCGCGGTCTTGCTGTCGGCATTCTGAATTTCTTTGGGGCGGCTTTGTCTGGCTTTGCTCCACTGATGGTGGGAACTTGGAAAAAGAGTTATGGTCTTCCTGGGATGCTAGGGGTAGCGGGTGTCGCCTACGCGTTAGCGGCGGTACTTTTGGCTCTGGCAATTATCTTTACACTTCCTAAGGATCAAGATGCCAATGCGTCGACGAGTGCTAATCGCTGAGTGCAAACAAGAGGTCTCCACATTCAACCCGAACCTAAGTCGAATCGGAGATTTTGGCGTTCGGCGTGGAAACCAGATCCTCGATTATCACAGGACGATTCGCAACGAGATCGGCGGCGCGATGAGTGTCCTGGAGTCCGATCCGCGAATCGATTTGGTTCCTACCTATAGCGCTTTCTTTATTACATCCGGCGGAATTCTAGCACAGAGTGACTGGGAGACTCTCTCCAAAGATTTCCTCGATGGGATTCGCAAGGGATTTGCAAGTGGGCCAATCGACGGGATCTACTTCTGCATGCATGGAGCGATGTGTTCCGAGCAGGAGTTCGATCCCGAGGGTTACTTGCTCGAACAGACCCGGAAAATAGTCGGTGAGCCGATACCTTTGGTCGTCTCGTTAGATCTCCACGGGATCGCCACACGTAGAATGTTCCAGCATGCCGATGCGATTGTCGCTTATCACACCTATCCCCATGTCGATTTTTATCAGACCGGTGCGAGAGCAGCGCGGTTGCTCATCGATGTGATCGACCAGAAAGTGCGCCCTGTTACGGCCCGGGTTTTCATACCAGCTCTGGTGCGAGGCGATGAGTTGATCACTGAAACGGGGCTATACGGTCAATGCATCGAGATGGCCCAGCGAGCCGAGAACGAGCCTCCTGGATTGTCGGCTGGGGTGTTCATCGGCAATCCCTTTACCGATGTTCCAGAACTTGGATCCTACAGCTTCGTGACGACCAACAACGAGCCGGAACTTGCAAGTCAACTTGCACTGGATATCGCCCATCGATTTTGGGAGCATCATGAACGCATGCAGGTGCCCTTGATCTCACTCGACCAAATGAAGAAACAGATGGTGGAGATCGATCAACGACAGCAAAGGGGCCTAACGGGTACTGTCGGATTGGTCGACGCTGCCGACGCGACAAGTTCAGGAGCCTCGGGCGACAGCAATGCGATCCTCAAAGCGCTCCTGGAATGTGGGTACACAGGACGTACCTTGATCCCAATCGTCGATCGACCAGCCGTCGAGTCGGCTTTCACCGCCGGGATTGGCAAGGAGATCACTATAGCTTTAGGTGGCACGCTCGACCCGACGCGTTTTGAACCGATAGAACTTCGGTGCCGCGTAAGGCATTTGGGCGATGGGGCGTTCCGCAGCGAGTCTTTTGGAGAGGCATGGGACTCCGGACCGACAGCCGTCCTCGAGTCGCAGCCCATGACTCTCGTCGTCGGGAGCCGAGGGGTGAACCTCTACGATCGGTCTTATTTCTACGCCAATGGCCAGGACCCTAAGCAGTTCGATGCGGTCGTGGTCAAATCCCCGCATTGCCAACATCACATGTATGCGGCTTGGTGTACGCAGATGCTTTTGATCGATGCTCCAGGCTCATCGAGCGCCAATATCCGAGGGCTTGGACATCAACGCTGCCAACGGCCGATTTTTCCGCTGGAACCGATCAAGGATTATCGACCGACGGTCGAAATATTTCGCAGGTAGAACGCTTCGGTACTTTCATCATCACAGGAATTCTTATGAAGATCCGCAAGATCACTTGTGCCGGATTGCGAGGGGCCACACCCGAAGGAGGATGGAGCAACGAACTCAAGCCTGAGGACTGCGTCCACACACTTTTAGCGGTGCATACCGACACGGGGCATATCGGACTAGGAAGTGTTTTTACCAACGATCGATTGGTCCAAGCTTCCTTGGATGTGTTGCAATCCTTGACCCAAGGAGAGAACGCCTTGGAGCCCGAGCGTGTGAGCGAGAAACTGCATCAGCACATGTTTTGGTTAGGTCGAGGCGGCTCGATCACGCACGCGATCAGCGGGATCGACATCGCGCTGTGGGACCTGCTAGGCCAAGCCACTGGCCAACCGGTCGGTCGGCTTCTAGGGGGCCGGTACATCGACCGCGTACAGCCTTATGCCTCCTTGCTCATGCAGCCACCTGCCCAGATGAAAGAGAGTTTGCTTGCGGTTAAATCACAAGGGTTCCGGGCATTCAAGATCGGCTGGGGGCCCTTTGGCCGCAAGGATTCCAAGACCGATGAAGCGATCGTCGCTGCCGCACGCGAATCGATCGGGGACGACTGCCAACTGATGGTCGATGCGGGTGGCTCAGACGCTTATTGGTCACGCGGCTACAAGTGGGCTATTCAAACGGCCCACATGCTCAAGCAATACGATGTGGTTTGGTTTGAAGAAGCGCTGAGTCCAGATGCTTTGGACGACTTTGTGAAACTCCGAGAGCATTCCCCGGTCCCCATCTCCGGTGGAGAGGTTCTGACTCGCAGGCAAAGTTTCTTGCCTTGGCTCTCTCGGGGAGCATTCGATATCATCCAACCCGATGTGACCAAAGTGGGAGGCTTGAGCGAAGAGCGTCGGATTGCATGGATGGCGCAAGATTTCGGAGTCGAGTTTGTGCCACATGGCTGGAACACCGCGGTAGGATTAGCAGCCGATTTGCATTTGGCCTCTGCGATACCCAACACTCGGTTTGTCGAGTATCTGACCGGCTCTCCATTCATCGATGAAATTGTCGAAGATCCTTGGCGGATTGACCCACAGGGTTATTTAGCGATTCCTGATACTCCCGGACTAGGCATAAAGTTGGATCTCGATGGGGTAAAGAAGTACACAGGAAGCTTGGATTGGCTAAGCAACTAGCCGTCGCGCGGATGGCTAGTGCGGAATCGTAGCCACCTGTCGCCAGACGGTGGAGGATTTCTCGCGCCGCCATCCACCGCTTGGCAGCGGATGGCTACGATTCGACAGCTTCCTGGCGGGCTTAGTTAAGTTCCTCGCCGTTGGCTGCGGGTTAAACGAAATGGCTTCTTCGGCGAACTCAAGTGGCACGTAGCCACCTGTCGCCAGACGGTGGAGGATTTCTCGCGCCGCCGTCGACCGCTTGGCAGCCGGGCAGGCTGTTCTTGGTCACTGGATTACGGATCGCACGGAATCTCCGAGCTTGAATTGTAGGAAATAGACATACTTCATAAAGACTGCTCGATCTGGAGTAAAAGAGCTTTGTTTTTCAGTCCACCGCCGAAGCCCGTTAACTGCCCGTTGGCCCCAATGACTCGGTGACAAGGAATGACAATAGGCAGTGGATTTCGTCCGTTTGCTAACCCTACTGCACGAACAGCCCTTGGATTGTCGATGCGTTTAGCAATGTCACCATAGGTGGCTGTTTGGCCGTAGGGTATCCTCGAAAGCTGTCGCCAAACTGCCATTTGAAAGTCGGTACCTTGGGGCCTCATGGGGATGTCGAATGTCCGCCGTTTGCCTCGAAAATAGTCCTCGAGCTGCCGTGCAACCGTTCGAAAGTGCCGATCGCTTTGAACCCAATCGGGTTGTACCTTTACCGTTCGCTTTTGATTGGACATGCAAATGTTCGTAAGCTGCTCGTCCTCAAGAGTCAAAAGCAAATTTCCTACTGGGCTCTCGAGTTGCGTGTAATAGATTGGAGTCATTAATTCAAAGTCTCCACTACGGGTTCGGACAGAACTTCGCTCCTCAGAGTAGCGAATTCCGGTGCTGCCTTCAACTCCCTGTTTCCATGCCCCATCCCAAGGTCCTGTCGGCTGCCAGGTGACGGCATTCAAACTGGGATACGTGCCCATGCGATTGATCAACGGGCAGGCGAGGGTCCGGGTAATCTTCTTTTTCGCCTCTTTGTAGTTGCGAAATCAAGGGACAGGCAGACAATAACCAGCGGCGGGAATCGCCCAGCATACTGCTTGCGAATCGGTCTTTTACCAAGCCAATCTCACTTCATCAAAAACGAAAGTACTCTTTCATGTCACATCATGAGGCGATTCGAAAGCTTGAGCCGACGTTGTTATGGAACGCCTTTGCCGACCTAAATGCGGTCCCACGGGGGTCAAAAAGGGAGGTAGCGGTGACAAGGTTTGTTGCAGAGCGTGGACGGAAGATGGGGCTGGAGACTGAAGTCGATTCGATTGGCAACGTCCTGATTCGCAAACCTGCTTCTAATGGTTTTGAAGATCGCGCGACCGTGGTGCTTCAATCCCACATCGATATGGTTTGGCAGAAAAATTCCGACTCCGAATTTGATTTCCATACCCATGGAATCGAAATGCGATTGGACGGCGACTGGGTGCGCGCCCATGGAACAACTCTTGGTGCGGATAACGGGATCGGTGTAGCGTCGATTTTTGCTGTGCTGGAATCGAACGATCTGACCCATCCGGCGTTGGAGTGCATCTTTACAGTAGACGAAGAAACGGGCATGACGGGAGCGAAGTCCTTGGATCCCTCGTGGTTGAAGGGGCGTGTTCTTTTGAACCTGGACACCGAACAGGATAACGAACTGACGATTGGGTGCGCTGGTGGTGCGGATGTCACTTCGGTATCGAATTATCAAGCGCAGTCGCTGGACGCATCGTACGTAGGTAAGAAACTTCTCGTTCGAGGGCTCAAGGGTGGGCATTCCGGAATGGAAATCCATATTGGGTATGGGAATGCGAATAAGATCATGAATCGCATACTCGATGGAGCAAGTCATCGATTTGGATTACGGCTTTCTTCTTTAGAGGGGGGAAGCTTGCGGAATGCGATCCCGCGCGAGTCGACAGCGATTGTGTATATTCCCAAGCAGCATCTTGAAGGCTTTATGGCATGGTTTGATCAGCTTAGCGCAGTGATCCAAGCGGAAAATGCTATTACCGACCCACTGTTGCGAATCGCATGCGAATCCTACGACGCATTGCCGATGTCGGTACTTCCTGTATCCGTGCAGAAGACACTTTTTGCAACAGTTTTTGGCGTGGTAAGTGGAATCTACCGAATGAGTCCATCGATCGGAGGTTTGGTCCAAACCAGCAACAACCTAGCACGTGTCGTAGCGCGCGATGGTGAGATCTCCGTCATGTGCCTGGCTCGTAGCTCCGTCGACACCGAACGCGACGCGCTGTCCGAATCACTTGCCTCGATCCTTTCGCAATTAGGAGGCCGGGTCACTGTCGAGGGCGAATATCCTGGCTGGCAACCTGTTCCCACAAGCAATATTGTGAGAAAAATGAGCTCGCTCTATGAGGAGCTATTCCACGAAAAGGCCCATGTTGCGGCATGCCATGCTGGATTGGAGTGTGGGATCATCGGTAGCAAGTATGCTGGCATGGAGATGATCAGCTTCGGGCCCAACATACTGGGAGCGCATTCGCCCGATGAACGCGTTCAAATAAGCAGTGTACAAAAATTTTATCGCTATCTCATAGAGACCTTGGCACGGCTTTAGTCGGCCTTAGTCATGCGGTGGGCTACTCATCTCGTACTCAGTTAACGGGTACTCGTACTCGATGGCTGTTTGAACTGCGGCGATGCCGATCGTTGATCAACGCGGTTCGCGGGAACTTGAAAGCCAATGGGCCGAATCGCTATGTTAGATCGAATCGAGTACGAGTACGAGAAGAAACACGAACAAAGCATGGGGCTGAAGTGCTCGATCGGACGTTTTTGATTTGTGTAAAGTCTCCTCCTCGCACTCGGTCGGTGGGATTCTTTCGGTCATCGCATCGGATTTTGTCGTACTCGTACTCAGCGAAGCGGTACTCAGTGAAACGGTACTCGTACTCGATGGCTGTTTGAACTGCGGCGATGCCGATCGTTGATCGAAGCAGTTCGCGGTAATTTTATGTTATAGC
>JAJTEK010000176.1 GCA_021299695.1 Pirellula sp.
TGCATCGCAAGCTCAGGAAAAGACGCAGGATAAAGACCGCAAAAAAAAGGCACCAGTGTCGATTTCGAATCTATCCAAAGGTGAGTTCATGAGCCTGGTCAAGTTGGAGACCGAGTCGAATGATCCTCAGTTGCACAAGGATGGCTACAGGTGTAGCGACAAAGGTTTTCTGGACTACACCGTCGAAGAGTACTTGGACGCATTGAGATGGTGTATCAAACACAAGTTGTATCGAGCCGATGCAACGATGCCCGAGGATGTTCCGGAGTGTTTAATGAAGCACAGTTTGGGGCCTGAATTAGTGCTTCAACAAGCCCGAGAGTTTGGCGAGATGTATCGCTATCGGGCTGGATGCAAGCCTGTTTCGGATGCGCAGCGGGACTCTTCGGATGACAAATCATCCGAATCAAGCAGAGCATCAGGCCCAGAGGGCACCCAGGCCCAATAGGCTATCCCGCGGAAACCTTTCCACGGCGGTTTATCCCCGCGAGTTCTCCTGTGCAAGCTCAAGGCTCGCTGAAGGCTTATCAAGCAAGGCCTCAAGCGGGAGATAAATGGGGTATCAGCGGAACGTAAGCTGCTGGGCCGATGGGATTCGTCCCGAGACGGACTAGGTGGTAGTCCAGTTCCGGGGTCGCGAGGGGGTGTTGAGGGACCTCTGACGAATTTCTTTTGAATGGCCGGCGTGGCCCAGCGCACTCGGTGCGCTCCAAGGCGGGATAAACGTCGCCTGGATTAGCTTCTAACTCCCAATTTGGGTGGAATCACCGCTCGAATCCACCACCGACCGCCCAGCTCAACGCGGTCGTTTACCTAACCAACTCAGGGACAGTCCCCGAGTTTTATCGCGCTCGTTTCCCTATCTAACTCGGGGACTGTCCCCGAGTATTTGAAGGGGACAGTCCCCGGGTTTTTGAGATGCAATTTTGGCCGTTGGCTGGGGGTTCAACAACCTGGCCGGTAATCGATCAACGCTTCAAGGAGCTTTTATCGCCATCGGATACCTGCTGCCGATGGGATGACGTCCGGAGGTCAACTCGCCTGGAAGCACAAAACTCAGTTGACCCTCCGTAGCACTTTTGAGCTCATAGGTCGTCCGATCGATCGAGTACACAGATCGATCGTCCAACCTTGAATCTGCCATGGCCTGACGAAAATCGCTCGGAATTTGCAATCGCTCATCAAAACCATCGGGTAACCGCGAAAGGCCCGGATTTTGTGCGACTGCGTTCTGCATGGCAACACGGACCGCGAGCGTGTAGTACCTAAGCGAATCTTGGAATTTTATTCGATCTAGAACCGTTGGTAGGGTCAGATATTGAGCTGCAGTTTCTTGAAAGTATCGATCAAACATCGCCATTCGTAGGCTAGGTAGGGATTGCCAGTGACCCCATCGTTCGTCGTAGCTTCGAAATAGGCTTACTTTATCCGGCGCCACCATCGCATCGCCTAAATCGGGTTTAGTGTCTTGGTAGATTCGTTCAAGCCACCGGCTAGCTTGGGTGGGGCTGATGAGGTTCTCATCCAACCCGCGATGTAGCAAACAAACAATCGCCGAATTTACGGTATCCAACCGAGAGAATTGCTTGTTGATGATTTGGGTTTGATAGACCGACTCGAGTGCCCTGTCGAATCGAGCTTGCTCATGAGAGTCCAAGCAACTGGCAGCATCGAGGAAGATCAAATCGCATAGGGCTTGGAACGACCTAAAGTCGTTCGTATAGAAAGGAGCCAGTTCAGCTGACTTGGCGATCGCATCATGAATTGAGTCTAAAAACGTTCGATTCGCAAGAACGAATTTCCCGAGGCTCTCAGGGAGCATTAACCATACGACCCTCGGTTTGTCCTGAGGACTCCCAACCTGCGGATCAGGACTGAAGTAAGGCTCTTCGAAGAACAGATCGATCTGGTTCTTGAAGTAAGGATGCTGGACCTGCGAGAGGATGTCCCTCCATTGGGACTTGAGCGCTGTATCGGTCGCTTGGGGATTTGCGGTTTTTTCACCAAGCGGTCCCGCAGGGGTCTGGAAAAGAGCATCGGAGGCTGATCGAATCTGGTTTTCGGTCTCGGCGATCTTTCGTTCCCAAGCGATCCACTGCCATGCCAGGACTCCAACGGCTAGCACTGCAATGATGCTTGTGCTGAGCAATCCGATCAGCCAAGATGGAAATGGGATCTTGTTCATGTTACTCATGGTCTTTTGCCTCTGAGCGGAGTTGTTTGGTCAGATGTTCCCAGTTCCCGCGCCAGGCTGTTGCGGGCATGTTGTTTGGAAAGCCCAAGTGGATCGTTCCGTCGATTAGGTCATTCATGCCCCCATGGCTGTAATAGCTCTTGGTACGGATCTTCTCTCGTTGGGAGATAGACTCTGGGCTGCCTGGCTTAACGTTCAGTAGTCTCCAAAGATCTGCAACGAACTGATCGCGACCGTAAAGCATTTGCACCCCTGAGGGGATCGAACCGGAGTCGACTTGGTGTGGATTCTCAGAATAGTAGATCGGGCCGACTCCCAAGCTGCCTCTAAACTGCTCTCGCCAAGCATTGGCCAGAGCTATGCGTCTTGATTCGTCGCGAGAGCGATCATCGGTTAGCAATTCAACAAGGGGCTCGAAGACGGCTTGGCTCATCGACTCCGAGGCGGATGGATCGAGGCAGTGGCTCAGGGCTATGATTTCGATCCTATCCGAAAGATCGGTGTCTTTGAGATCATGACTCGCTCGGAGTTGACGCACTAGGTTCGGGACGCCACCTAGTATTTTGCGATAATTCAAGATCGCTGTTTGCGATTGTTTGTCGGTAGATTCGCTCGTGGATTGACGTTCGATAAGTATTTCGCTGCGTAGGCGTGCCAATTCTGCGATGTAGGTCCGCAAAAGTGACTCGACGTCTAGGGAGGATCTCCAAAAGTTGGTCGAGCCGATTTGGTCGATAAAGTCCTGTGTGTAGCGAGCCCTAAATTTTTCGTTGCTTTCGAGCCGGGCTTGGATCTTTTCAAGAGTCCCGCCGACGCCAGCATAGCTACCGTAAAAGTCGCCCAGCGATTCGGGCTCTTTTACCAAACTCCTTCTACTGGCATTTCCTTGCATGAGCGGATTGGACGTTGCCAATCGATTGAGTGTCTCACGCAATTCCTTGGAAATCCCAGGCGTGGTCGAAATTTTCCACAAACCCGGTAGCAGAGGGATCGTCAGGGCGACGACCAAAAAACCACTATGTTGCAAGTAGTACTTCCAATCGATTCGGCGTTCCATCCAAGGTCGCATCATCCAAACCGTCGAGATCGATAAAACAGCAAACGTCGCCATCAGCAACCACCACGGGGACTCCATCCCGACGATTGCAAAGAGGCCGTAAGCGAACATGGCCACGAGCGCCATCGGTGCACTGATTGCCGCAATCGTTGGGCTTTTGACAAACTGCGATATCCATTGGCCAATGCAATAGGATGCCAAGAGGATCGCAAGAAAACCAAATGCATCGACCAAATCCAACGGCGTCCCGGATCTGCCGAAGTTGGTTATGTAGCGGACCAAGCACAATCCAAGTATCAACGTGACTGGCATCCAGTGCCGCGTGCACCAATAGAGGGTTGGCGACACACCGCGATCGGCATAGAAGCGAACCCGTTGTTGGATTCCGTCGGAGTGGTAGGCCAAGACCCCCAACCAGCCCGAAAGGATCGCCATCGGGATATACAAGAAACCTATAAGATCTTCCGAAAGATTGCCGTTGCGTAAGAACAAAGAACTACGAGAGCACAGGAGCAATAGCGCGGTTCCCACAGCCGCATAAGCGATCCACCAAATTCCGTTTTGCCGAACCATTTGCCAAAGCATCCCAGAGATCGGCGAGACTCTCGGCCAAAGCATCCAAGCCTCTGAGGATCGGCGTTCTGACGCCGAGGCATCTCGAACCAAGCCGGTGACTCCTGAGGTTCTGACTGGTGGCTCAAGGGCCTTAAGCTCCCGCTGACTGACTCGCCATCCATAGGCTAGGAAGCCAACACAGCCGATCGCAAGGCTCAGCAAATACAGCACAGTATCGATGAATTGCTGAGTCTCCGTGCCGTAACTCTTGGTTGACAAGTAGTTTGCTAAGCCATAAGCCGGAAGCCACAGTGCGAGCGCCGCCGGGACAAGCAGTGCAAGTCCGAAGAACTGCGATTGGAATCGCCAAGCAAACGCTAATCCCGCCAGACTCAGAAACAGCGACATCAAGACGTAGGTCGCAAGCAGCCAACCAGAACCACTGGAGTGCTTTGCGACCAAGGAACCAATGGCCATGGGGTCCCCACCGAAGGCCGATGCAAATACGCACCAGGCCGTCAACGCAACGAACCAGATCAAAGCCAGCGTCCCGATCGCGACGACGAGCTTATTCCAAGCGATCTGCTTGGAGCTGATAGGCAATGATCGCATCCACTGCAAGGATCGGGATTCTTTTTCACTACCGACTAACAAGGCTCCTACGCCGGTTGCGTACATCATCGGCATCGATAGAAACAGGAACCAAAACCCGCGATCGAATGAAAGCGGCTTTTTAATCGTTATTGCAGATAGGACCAGGATCAAGAGCACAAGCCCAAAGCCTCCTATCAAGACGGCCGTGATTAGCGGGACGACTTGTCGAAACTCTTTCCAGAGCAACGAAGACATCCAGGGCGAACGCGTTGACGTCGAATCGATCGATTGGCTACTCATGATCGGCTTGCCTCAATTTTGGTGGAATTGCGGATATCCGTCGGATTGGCGCCTGGGTTTGACGCACGTTTGTAGATGCTGTCGCCACGTGTGCAAGCGACAAAAAGCTCTTCAAGACTCGCAGCGCGGGACTGAGCAGCCAAAACCCCAGAGGCTTCCTTCCAGTAGGCTGCCGCCGCTTGGCCATCCCCTCGAACGATCATCTGTTTTTGTCGGCCTTGGGAGATCTCCGCCAGAATTCCGCTCGGCTCGGGTAGATCAGCCAGAGCGATCAGAGGATCGCTCAGCGATACGGTCACCATGGCGATCGACTCTTTGAGGTCGGCCAGCGGCCCGACGAGCTGAACTTTTCCTTTGTGGAGAATCGCGATGCTATCGGCCACACGTTCGATCTCCGAGATTTGATGGCTTGAAAGAAAAACAGTCCGACCCGTAGCGGCCACACCGATCATGCTTTCGAGGAACTCACGACGCACAATGGGGTCAAGTCCCGAGGTCGGTTCATCGAGAATCAACAGTTCGGGATCATGCGCCAGGGCCAGCGAAAGAGCTACTTTGGATCGCTGCCCCTTGCTCAACTGCTTGATTTTGCGCCCCGCAGGAAGCTCGTAGCGTTCGATGGAATCCTGATAGCGTTCTTTGAAGCCCTCTGGGTAGAATGAGGCTGCAAACCAACCGATCTCGCCGATGGTCATCCAGTCGTAGAGTGCAGGGGCGTCCGAGACGTAACCGATTCGCTTGCGAAGTTCTAGGGCTTGGGCGCTTTGCGTCGGATCGAGCCCGAGGATCGAGCAGGTTCCCGCCGAGGGTTTCTGAAAGCCGGTCATGATTCGAATCAGGGTGGTTTTCCCGGCACCATTTTCGCCCAGGATCGCCATGACTGTCCCAGAGCAGACCGACAAGTCGACCCCTCTGAGCGCATCGCATCCTGGATAGTGCATTTCGAGACCATGGATCTTGATCGCATCGTTCATAGTGAATCTCCGATGGATGGTTTCTGGGTAGACAAGGGGGTTGGATAAGTGGACTCAAAACGGAAGTGCAAAGCACAAGACAAGCGATGGATACAGGACAGCATCAAGCCGAATCGACTTGGACGGGCTGCTCGAGCGCCGAACCGACGGTCGCTACGTTGCCGTCGAGTAGCCCAAGCTGCTCGAGCATCAATCGCCGTACCTCCTTGGTCGAAAAACCGCCATGAAGGGCCTCGCTGATGGCCGATCGCAACCGCTCTTCGAGGAGCGTCCGACGGGCTTGGCCGCAGGCCTCAACGGCCGTCGACCGGATCGTCAGTCCGCGTCCTCGCAGAGATTCACAGATCCCATCGGACTGAAGGATCTGAAAGGCCTTAGCGACCGTATTGGGGTTGATCGCCAGCTGGATGCTAAGGGTCCGAACGCTCGGTAGGAGCTGGCCGGGGATGAGCACCCCATCGGCCACGGCGAACTTGACCTGCCGGACAATCTGCTCGTAGATCGAGATGCCGTTGTTGGGGTCGATTGAAAAAAACATGGAAGTAAATCCGTTGCTGAAGTACGACACTAGTGTACCAGTTAAGTATTACACGTGCACAGTCGAGAGTCAAGAGCGGATCGAGGTTTTTTGGAACTTTGGAACTTTGAAGCAAAGAAGTACTTTGAAACACAGAGGCACAGAGAGCACAGAGAAGAAGAAGGAGGAGAAGGAGGAGGAGAAGGAGGAGGAGAAGGAGGAGGAGAAGGAGGAGGAGAAGGAGGAGGAGAAGGAGGAGGAGAAGG
>JAJTEK010000177.1 GCA_021299695.1 Pirellula sp.
GTCAGTTCGGGAGTCGGCGTGGTGTCGAACTCGATTCGATCACCTTGCACCCGCACGGGATCCCCCATGGCCCCCACCCAGGCACGATCGATTAGAGCCAGGAAAACGGATAGCTCGGATCGTCCAAAGCCAAGGATTCTTCGGTTCGATGCAGGGGGCGAAAGGTATCGATCATCACCGCCAATTCGTCGGTCCGCTTCGCATCGCGACTCGCGGCGATCGTCCCTGGGTGGGGGCCATGGGGGATCCCGTGCGGGTGCAAGGTGATCGAATCGAGTTCGACACCACGCCGACTCCCGAACTGACCAGCCACGTAGTAGAGCAGTTCGTCCGATTCGACATTGCTGTGCGCATAAGGAACCTTGATGGCCTCAGGATGGGTATCGAGCATCCGAGGTGCAAAGGTGCACACGACGAACCCGTCGGTTTGGAACGTTTGATGGATGGGTGGGGGTTGATGGACCATCCCGGTAATCGGCTCGAAATCCAGAGCGTTGAAGGCGAATGGATAGACAAGACCATCCCATCCGACGACATCGAACGGATGATTCCCGAGGATGTACTGGGTCCACCGATCTCCATCGCGCAGTTCAACGACGTAGGATCCTTCGGAATCGACCGGCTCGACCCATTGAGGGCCTCGCAAGTCCCGTTCGCAGAAAGGGGCCCCCAAGCGGAACTGACCGTCCGGGTTCATGTAGCGACTCGGGAAACCGATCGTCCCTCTGGACTCGACGATCAGCAAATCGGCTTGGTCGATCGCATCGAATTCGATCTTGAAGGTCGTGCATCGAGGGATCACCAAATAGTCGAGATCCCGGAACGGGACCGATCCGAACATGCTCAAAAGTCGACCGGTCCCGGATCGAACAAACCACAGTTCATCTTGGGCTGTGTTGCGATAGAAGAGCTCTTGTTCGAGAGCCGGTCGGGAGCGAGTGATTCGGACATCAGCGTTTTGAAACAAAGGCAACCGTCCATGGATCGCGTCTTGGACCCGCATGATTTTTGAGGTTTTCAGATGGATGTGCCGCAGGGCATCCGGCTCGGCCATCGCCACAGGCTTCGGTGGCATGGCGCTGATGGCCAACACCCGAGTCGGAGGTCTCAGGTGATACGCGATGCTGTAGGCTCTGTGGAAGCCTTCGGTTGAAATCACCTCTTCGTAGAAGATTCCTTCGCCTTGATACCCAGGACTCGTTCGGTGAGCAATATGCCGCTTGGGTGGGATCGAACCACGTTGCAAATACTGAGGCATCGATTATTTCCTAGAGGGTAAAGGTAGGGGATAACCCACCGAGTTTTGCAATTCGCCCAATCGCTCGACGAACAAGCTGACTCGGTCGCCGGGTTGCAACCATCCCCCTGTTTTCTCAGGAGTAAGTTCCAGGATGCACCCGGTCCCGACGGTGCCCGAGCCGATCACATCCCCCGGCATGAGTTTGGTATCCCGGCTAGCATGGGCCAAGATCTGCGGCCAGGTCCAGTACATCGAGTTGGCGTTCCCGCGTGAAACCTCTTTACCGTTGATTTCGGCGGTCATGACCAAGTCGAATCGACCTTGGTCGTACCGGTCCATCAGCGACGCGATTGGAACCCATCGAGGACCAAACGCGTTGGCGAAATCCTTGCCTTTGGCAGGCCCCAATCCGACGGCCATCTCCTGCCGTTGCAGATCCCTGGCCGACCAATCGTTGTAGATCGTCATTGCGCAGATGCAGTCCATCGCTGAGTCATCGGCCGGCAGATCGATCGCTTCGTGTCCTACCATCAGGGCGATTTCGAGTTCGAAATCCAGTTCGAGAGTCCCGCGAGGAGGAACGACCAGATCGCCGTGCCCGAGGACGGAATTGGGGTTCGAGAAGTAAAAAACCGGGATCTCGTACCATTGAGGGACCATGTCCAATCCGCGTTGGGATCGGCAGGTCCGCACGTGCTGTTCGAAGGCATAGAAATCGCGGATCGTGCGAATTTTCGGTACATCGGTGGTCGATTCCATCGTCGGTTCCATCGTCGGTTCCATCGGAAATTACCCCTATCGCTTCATGATGAAATCGTCGAAGCACAAGAGCATTCCAGCGACCACGGCCGTGGAGGCCAAATCGGTAGCGTCGCACTGCGGATCGATTTTCAAGTCCCCGACTCCCAAGTACTCTTGGACCGCTTGCGGGTTGGCTAGAAAGTAATCGCGCTGCTCCTGATAGGTTTGCTCTAAAATCTTCGATTCGGCAGCGGCAAGTCGTCGGCTGAGGATCCGCATGCTCAGGGATTCGAAGCGTTTGTCAAGCGTTTCGGGGGTGGGCCCAGACGCCTCGGAACGCTCCTCCGACTTAAGAACGATCTGCGCAGCGTTTCGGGCCGCTTCGATGTACTGAGGGTCGTTGAGCAATACCAGGGCTTGAAGCGGAGTGGTCGTCGTCTCACGGCGGGCGGTACACGTTTCACGACTTGTCGCATCGAAGGCGAGCATGCTCGGGGGAGGAGCAGTGCGTCGCCAAAAGGTGTACATGCTGCGGCGATAGAGCCCTTCGCCCTTGGCCTGCGCATAGGATTTGCCCGTCCCGGCCTCTTCCCATACCCCGGGGGGTTGATAGGGCATCACGCTCGGTCCACCGACTTTGGGGACTAGCAGGCCGGAGACGGCCAAGGCCGCATCGCGGACTTGTTCGGCCGAGAGCCGGTGGCGAGGGCCGTGAAACAAGAGCTTGTTGTCCGGATCGATCGACTCCCAGCTCGGATCGCGTGGAACCGACGACTGACCGTAGGTTGCCGACAGGACCACCTGCTTGCAGAACCGTTTGACATCCCAACCGCTCGATACAAAGTCGCTGGCCAGCCAATCGAGCAATTCCGGGTGCGTCGGCACAGCGCCCTGGCTGCCGAAATCTTCCAGCGAAGCGACAATGCCTCGGGAGAAGAAGACCGACCACCAACGATTCACCGCCACGCGGCTCGTCAGAGGGTTTCGATCCGAGACGATCCACTGTGCGAGTTCGAGCCGATTGGGTTTGGACTCCGAGTCGGGCCGCTTCCAGGATCCCGAAACACGCTCAGGGGGATGGGGTTCGACACGATCTCGGGGAGCATCGTAGGCGCCGCGTTCGAGGATGTGCATCGGGCGGGGGACGATCGCAGGAGCCATGGTCATGACGGTGCGAACCGTTGAGATCCAATCGTTTTGCTCTTTGCGTAGGGTCGCAAGTTCCTCGGTCAATCGATCGTAAGTTTCCTCACCTCGGAGCAAGGGGGCTTCCCAGTGCGAGGATGCTTTTGCAAGCAGCATCGCGCGGCGTTGCTCGGGCATTTCGGGGGCCGATGCGAGGAACAAATTCATCACATCGCGGGTGGCCAGTTCGTAGTCGAAAATTTTTAGGTCATCGATCTTGCCGTCGCGAAACCCAACGTCGCGAAACCGAGCACCGAGCGAGAATTGAACGCTGCCGGCGTTGGAGTCTCCCCATTCGCTTCGGTATCGAAAATCGCGAGTCAGTTGGTCACGGACCGTTTGCAGTTCGGTCGGCAAGCCATCGACATAGAGACGGATTCCAGAGGCGCGACTCGAACCATCGTAGGTGACAGCCAGGTGCGTCCAAGTTTGGACTCCGATCGCTTCGGTCGCCTCGACTCGGATCGCATCGCCGGGCCAAAAGTGGACCAACGAAAATTGCGGCTTGCCGTTGTCGAGGACCAGTTGGAGTCCTCGAAACGCAGCATCCTCGGCGGCGACGGATTGATGAGCCACGATGACCCGGGGGGCGTGGTGGTCTGGATAGACCCACAGGGAGAAGCTCAAGGGAGTTTCGCGACCGAACTGCCGTTGAATGGTTTTTGCAGGCTCGGTCGGATGCGGTAGGTTCAGTGCAAACGAGGATGCGTCATCCCCGTTGAATTTCGTCGATTGGCCGACGATTCCCGGCTCGCTGCCCTCGAGAGGGAACTCCCAAGTTGGCTTAGGGGGCGAGGCATCCGAGGAGGTCGGTTGGTTTCGATGTTGGAGGATCCATTGGTCCCGAGTTTTCTCGCGAGCTTTGATTTCCGCGATGAGCCGTTGATCCTTGGCGGCTTCCTCGGGGGAGAATAGAGCCAGTGCCGGGGTGGGGGTTGCACGGGTGAAGTGCGAGTACAGGCCGTGTTCATCGATGTCGGCGAAATAAGCGGCTAGCGAGTAAAAATCTTTTTGCGCGATCGGATCGTATTTATGGTCATGGCAGCGCGAGCATTCGAAAGTTAGGCCCAGGAACGCCGTTCCAGCCGTAACGGTTCGGTCGGCGATATACACTTGTCGAAACTCCTCCTCGATGCTTCCACCTTCGTTGGTTTGGCGATGAAGTCGGTTGAAGGTCGTGGCGAGTTTCTGCTCTTGGGTAGCGTTTGGGAGAAGATCGCCGGCGAGTTGCCACGTGATGAACTGATCGTAGGGAAGGTTCTTTGCAAAGGCGTCGATCACCCAATCGCGCCAGGGCCAAACATCCATTTGGACATCGGCTTGGTACCCGAACGTATCGGCATAGCGGGCCACATCGAGCCAAAGGTTAGCCATGCGTTCTGCGTAAGGCTTGGAGTTCAGGAGTTCATCGACGATCCTGCTTTTGTTGGTTGCCGATGGGTCAGCAGATAGCGATTCGACGTGTTCGAAGCTAGGTGGGAGTCCTGTCAGGTCCAGGCAAGCGCGTCGGAGCCAGACCAGCGCGTCGGCTTGAGGGGCTGGAGCAAGACGTCGATCGAGCAACTGGCGAAGTACGAAACGATCGATCGGGGATTGGTTCCAGCGAGAGAGTTCCGCGCTGAAATCGGTTATGTGCAGAGGGATGTTTTCGAGGTCTTTGGCAGTCAATTCAGGCGGGTTGGCCCCTGGGACGACTGGAACGAAAGCCCAGTGGGTTTGGTACTTTGCTCCTTGTCGGATCCATTCGGCGATCAGATCGCGTTGTTCTTGGGTGATCGTCTTGCCTGTTTTTGGGGGAGGCATGAGCGTATCGGGGTCATTGGAGAGGATGCGTTCGAGGATTGCGCTCGCTTGGGGGTTTCCCGGAACTATGGCGTTTGCATCGAGGGCTGCTTGGCGATCATCGAGTCTCAGGTCGGCTTGGCGCGAGTGGGGGTCAGGACCATGGCAGGCGAAGCAGGCATCGGAGAGGATGGGTCGGATATCTCGATTGAATTCGATGGTCGTTGGTGGTTCGCACGCCGTGGCTGGCAGGATCGATGCAAGCGCGATCGCCACGAGCCAGAAGAGCGAAAGGAGCACGGGGCGGCAGGAAAGCACGGGGCGGCAGGAAAGCACAGGGCGACAGGAATGGCGAGGGTTCGAGAGAATCATGATCCGGTTTTTGAGGTGGGCAGGTCGTTAGCATCAGCGGGTTTGATGCCCGATTGGAGACTATTCTAGCACGATGGGCAAACGCGGCACCTACGATCTGCTATTCCCGCGGGGATCCTGGCTGTTTGGAAGAAGAGAACGCAAAGACGCAAGGGCGCAAAGACGCAAGGGTAGTGGAGCTCCCGCGGGGTTCCTAGCTGTTTGGAAAGAAGAGAACGCAAAGACGCAAGGGCGCAAAGACGCAAGGGTAGAGGAGCTCGCGTAGAGATCCTGGCTGTTCTCTTCACCCGTTTGAGCGATCCTCAAATCGCGAGAAGAAGAAAAAGCAAAAAATCTGCGAATTCAAGGCACTTGCGAAGGATCGGGCGAGCCGTGGATGCATCGGAACGCTTGAAAATAGGGTCTTTTTGGCGAACCGATGGGTTTCCAATGGGGTCTAGAGAGGAGACCGGATAGGCCTAGCGACGGAGCGGGAATTCGGTTAAATTTGTGGTTGTTCGGGGTGTAGCGCAGTCTGGCTAGCGCATCTGGTTTGGGACCAGAGGGTCGAAGGTTCGAATCCTTTCACCCCGACTTTTTCTAAATAACGCTGAAACAAGTACTTACGTTACCTGCCGATGTTCGGCAGTGCAGCCTGAAATTCCACGAAATCCGGTAGTCTACCGGATTCGGTGAAATTGGAGGTTTGCACACTATGCCGAAACCATCTTGTTCCCGCGTTCCTTCTTACCGCCACCACAAGTCCACCGGACAAGCCGTGGTGACCATCAATGGCCGAGATACCTACCTCGGAAAATGGAATTCAGTAGCCAGCAGGTCCGAATACGACCGCATCATTGCCGAATTCCTTGCCAATGGCCGCCGGTTGCAAACCAAGGCCGACGCCACCGTGGTCGAAGTCCTCAATGCCTATCGGAAATTCGCCGAGAACTACTACCGCAAAGACGGTCGGGTCACGAGCGAATACGGCTGCATCGTCGAAGCCCTGAAGATCGTCCGAGAACTGTACGGACGCAAGATCGCCAACGATTTCGGTCCCCTGTCGCTCAAAGCAGTGCGTCAACGGATGGTCGATAAAGGCTGGTGTCGCGGCCACATCAACAAGTCGATTG
>JAJTEK010000002.1 GCA_021299695.1 Pirellula sp.
GCTGAAGGCTTATCAAGCAAGGCCTCAAGCGGGAGATAAATGGGATACCGGCGGAAGGTAAGCTACTGGGCCGATGGGATTCGTCCCGAGACGGACTAGGTGGTAGTCCAGTTCCGGGGTCGCGAGGGGGTGTTGAGGGACCTCTGTTGGATTTTTTTGAAGGGCTGGAGTGGCTCAGCGCACACGGTGCGCGCCGAGGCGGGATAAACGTCGCCTGGATTAGCTTCTAACTCCCAATTTGGGTGGAATCATCGCTCGAATCCACCACCGACCGCCCAGCTCAACGCGGTCGTTTCCCAATCTAACTTGGGGACAGTCCCCGGGATTTTGAAGGGACAGTCCCCGGGTTTCTTAATGGAAAGAATCAAAATCAAACGATTCCACCCAAGACATCACGATGATGCCTTGCTCGACAGGCTTTGCGTCTAGGGCGCTCCCAGTGCCGCTTCGAGACGTTTGCCGCGATGAGCCGGTGGAAATCGTCTTGATTCGTTCAGAGAAGCGTTCGGTGACGCATCAAAACTGCAACCATTTATCGATGGTGGAAGCCACCAGAAGGACTGATTCCCCTAATGGTATTGCTTGTTTCACTCGATGCGAGCCTGTCGGCAAACCGAAATCTATCGCAAGATCCTAAGTCCGGCGGGCGAAGCATTCCTGGGGATGTGGACAAGCACTGGTCCCGGTCGGCTTACGCCTGAGGCTCCAATTCATTTTCCTTTAGGACTGGCATTGCATCCTCTTAAGAGGGGATGACACTGGACATTCGCGCCTGGGACATTTGCGCCGGACACTGTTGCAAGAACGCTTCTTGTGAGAACAGACTTCCGGTGTGAGAATGTCCTTCATCACACCTGCACTTTTGAGGACCAGAGGATGCCGCAACTGAATCGAAAGCAATTCCTTAAGAAACTTGGATGGGCCAGTGCCTCCGGGGCGATCCTCACTGTCTCCGGTGTATCGGGCCAGGAAATCAATCCGGTCCCATCGTATTTGCGCGGATATGAAGAGCTCTATCACAAGGACCCTCGCCGTGCTGCCATCGCGTGGCATCAAGACTCCAAATGGGGCTTGTTCGTCCACTACGCGCTTGCCAGCCTCAGAGGTATGACGGCAAAGAGAGCCATCGAGTCCAAAGACAAATCCAGCGACCAGTGGAAAGCCCTTAAGCAGGGTACTGCAGAGGAGTATGCAAAGCTTAAGGATCATTTCACGGCCGAGAAATTCGATGCGGACTTCATCACTGACTTGGCTCTTGAAGCACAGATGCGTTACGTCAATTTCACAACGCGCCATCTGGGCGATTTGTATATGTTTCGGACCAATGTCTCCGAGTTCAACAGCTTGAACTCGCCTGCCAAGCGAGATCTCGTCGCTGAATTGGCTCTGCAATGCGAGAAGAAAGGGCTTGGCCTGTTTCTTTATTGTCCGCCCGATGTCGCACGGACCGAACCCCAAGCAATTTTCGATCGCAATTGCACTGTGTTGCGAGAATTGCTCACCCAATACGGCCCGATCGCCGGAATTTGGCTCGACGGGGTCGGCTCGTACTATGAAGAACCACAGGCTTACTCTCGCATCCAGGAGCAATATGCATTGATCCGATCTCTCCAACCGCAATGCCTGATCTCTTTCAAGCAGGGGACTGGCACCGAAGACTTCGTTGCTCCCGAGGGTCTGATGCATACAAAGAAAGAAGCGAATGCAGAAAAAGCCTGGGCACTTAACTCCGGTAAGCGAGGCGATATATGCACCAATATGCAAACCGCTCCGCCAGCTTGGATCTACATGGAAGGCTGTGAACATATCACTGCCGACGAAGTGCTCGGACTGCTGGCCGATGCCTTTGCACAAAATGCGAATCTGACGCTCAACACCGGGCCGTTGCCCGACGGATCCATCCACCCAGCCGATGTCGAAGCGCTGCGCCAAGCAGGCGAGCGGATCGTTAAACACGGCTTTCCTGAGCCTAAGCGTATGGACCGAGCCGAGCGAAACAAGATGAAAGGGAAACGGAAATGACCAATCAGCGAAGGAGTCTTTTTTGCGCAATCGCCCCGATCCTTTGGCTCTTGTGTACTTCAGGGATTTACGCGTTCGATAGCGAATTTGATCCTGATAGCAAACCCAATGAGACTGACCGACCCAACGTGATTTTGTGCATGGCAGATGACATGGGCTGGGGCGATCCTGGCTTTAATGGGAACCGGATCATCCAGACCCCCAACCTCGATGAAATGGCCAGCAACGGGCTGCGATTCGACCGATTCTACTCGGGCGGACCGGTCTGCTCTCCGACGCGAGGTAGCTGCCTGACGGGCCGGCACCCTTATCGATATGCCGTTTGGTTCGCAAACGAAGGACACTTGCGGAAACCGGAGATGACTCTGGCAGAAGTCTTACAAACGCAGGGTTACAGCACGGGCCACTTTGGCAAGTGGCACCTTGGTACGCTGAGCCCTACGCAATCGGGCAAAGGAAAAAGTCGAAACGCGCAACGCAATTACATGACCCCTGGGATGAGCGGATTCGACGAGTGGTTTGCCACCGAATATTCCGTGCCGACATGGGATCCGGTCCCAACGGATTCGGTGAACCCTTACTACCACAACGGCCAGCTAGCCACTGAGAATTTGGAAGGCTGCGATTCGCGAGTCTTGATGGATCGCGCCATTCCTTTCATCCGCAAGTCCGTCAGCGATAAAAAGCCATTCCTGGCTGTGATCTGGTTCCATGCACCGCATGAACCCGTCGTTGCTGGTCCTGAGTTTCGGCGGTTGTATGCCGAGCGAGAAGTAGGTGAGCAACACTTTTTCGGAGCCATCACCGCGCTGGACGAGCAAATCGGACGCTTGCGCCGAGAGCTTCGTGATCTGGGTGTCTCTGAGAACACCATGCTTTGGTTTACAAGCGACAATGGACCCGAAGGCAACCGCGGAGATCAAGGAACCCATCGCGGCTCTACCGGTAGATTTCGTGGCCGGAAACGCAGTCTTTGGGAGGGAGGCATCCACGTGCCCGGATTGCTCGAATGGCCAGCGAGTATCAAGCCCGGCACGGTCAGCTCTGTTCCTTGCAGTACGCTCGATTACTACCCTACCACCTTGGACGTCCTAGGCCTGATGCCCGAAGGGCAACCCCAGCCTCTAGACGGCATCAGTTTGCTGCCATTGATCCAAGGCAAGATGGTGCAACGCCCAGTTCCGATCCCCTTTGAGACTCTCGGAGGCACCGATACCAACGCATCCCGAGGATCCCCTAAGATGGCACTTGTGGACAACCGTTACAAGTTGCTTACCGACCTGGAGGAGAACTCAGAGCCGTTGTTGTTCGATCTGGTCAACGATCCTGGCGAATCGACCAATCTAGCCAAAGAATTTCCAGAACGTGTAGCGACGATGAAAATGGCGTTGGAGCAGTTCCGAGATTCGTGCATGGGGAGCTTGGCAGGCAAGGACTACGCAAAGGAATTTAAGCCCGACAATCAAGACGTTCATCCCTCGGCGACCCGAGCACCAATCAAGAAAAACAAGCGATCAACGGTGTTGCCATAGATCGAGGCAAGCGAGGGGTGCCAAGCGGTTGGAAGAGAGAATCTCCATGCATTCTTTTAGAAATTGCGATTGAAGGAGACTTGGACCTCTGAGTCAAAAACACGATCGGGCTGTTCTCTGAGCGGTACGACCGCACCGACTCGCAAGGAGGAGGCGGGCCCAAGCTGAGCCTGCAAACCAGACGTCAAGTTCAAGAGATCCTGCCGATTGGCCGAGTTGGATAAACTCCCATTGAGCAAACTTCCTCCGCTCAACTGCACACGATCGGTATCCTGGACTGTCGTCGTGTAGTGAAGTTCCAGAACCCCTGCTAAACCTGTCAAGACAGGTCGCGTGGCATCCCGCCATATCCAACGACCGATCCCTAAGTCGGTCTGCAGGAGATTCTGTTCGTTGAATACCCCAACGACCCCACTTTGATTGGCCACTTCATTGCCCGATGCCGCAAAGTTCATCTGTCCAAACGACTGCAAGAACCAGTCGTCGTTGAGGTTCATCGTTGCTGCCACAAACGGCATTAACCGGACCGCTTGATTGCGAACCACCAAAGTTTCCGAAACAAATGGAGCAACCGTCTGCGTATGGAGATCGCTACCTGTGGGCAAACCGATCCCCAACCCAGTCGCCAAGGCGATGTCTTCGGTTCCATAGACCAAGCCTTTGGCGAACATCGTCAAGTTGCCCACGTTCCCCAGTTCCGAAGACAAAAAGGAATTGCTCAACTCGAACCCGCTGAGCAACGGCATCCGCACATCCAAAGATACATTTCCATCAAGAAACGTCTTCTCAAAGCCCATCACGTAGCGATGCAAATCAATCGATCGTGATTGGGCTGGTCCAAAACCTTGCGATGTCGAAATCGCATTGTAAAACGCGTTGTAAACGAAGTACACCCGATCGGTCGGTATCGCGGAGTTGTTCTCCGATATGTTGTAACTGCCACCCCCTCCCAAGGGTGCACGGTATGCCTCGCTAGGGAAATCGATCGTGCCCTGTCCCGGCTTAACCCCAAAAGTCACCATCGGCGGAAGCGTATCGCCAAACATGTTCGGCGTTCGCCCCAAACGTGTGAAGGTACCTCGCGATGCTCCGGTGGCCAAGCCACGCGTTGCAGGCGATCGACTCGCAGCCGATGTGCCTGCCGGAGCACGACTGCTCGGATTGCCCAACCCAGCATTGAGCCTGCTCGTCTGCGGCAACTCGTCTTGACCCGAAGGTCGCAACGACAGCGGAGCTTGGCCATAGGCCAACCCACCCATCGCGCAAGAGCACCCAATCCCAAACGCTATCGCACAACATCCAGGGACAAGTCGCTCAAGGCTCCTCTTGATCCTGCCGAGTCTTCTCCACGTGTTCTTTGGGTTCGACATACAAGCCACCGTTTCCGTTCGATCCTCAAGATCCTTGATGTCTTCGATGTCTTGAAAATTCTTAACAATGCTAGCATTCAAGACTTTCCAATGCCGGCTTTTCGTCGCAGGAACGGCCAGCCGCTGTATCTGTTTCGGACTCTTCTAGAGCCTGCCTTGATCCATTCCCTGCAATCCGTCGATTCGATCGTGGAAGTCGACAGATTTTCTAAAGTTGGTTGACTCGATCACTTTGAATCGAGCCAATCGCGGTTCTTTTGAAGCATTTCTGTAAACCATGTGTCTTCCGGATGGAGCTTGGAAAGCTCTTCGAGTCCGGAGATCGACTCTTTTCGCATGGCGATGGCCGTCTGGATATCGCCTCGACGATCGGCAAGATCCCCCAGCGCGCACAGAGACGAGACTAGATGGTTAAGCAGAAGTTTATCTTTCGGCGCGAGGCGGTGGAATTTGCGGATCACCTCTAAAGATTGCTTCCAACTCAATTCGGACCGATCCCATAGCCCAAGACTCGCTTCATTGGCTCCCTTACTCATGCTCACCACGGCCCAATGCAGTTGATACTCGACCACATCGGGGTTTGAATCCGCGAGCTTTCGAGCCAACGCTTCGGATTCCAAAAAGGCTCTGTCTGCAGCTTGCCTCTGTTCCATCAGCGCGTAGCTCTCTCCGACCCAATGGATCGCAAGACTACAGTCGAATCGATTGCTCAACGATCTCGGGTTGATTGCCATAGCCTTGTGGAACGCATCGACAGATCGCCGGAAATATCCGTTGGCTTCTTCCGTAGAGTTGCTTTCTAGCGAATATTTACCAAGGCTGTACCAGCCGCGAGCTAGGTCCTTCTGGAGTTTCTCCGACTCAGGAAACGCATCGAGCAACGTAAGCCTTTGCTCCTGCGAGCGATGCAGGTCGGTGAGTCCTTCCGGAGCGCGATCCAGACTGATCTTGGTCAGCCCGATGTTCATCAGTGTGTTGGCTGCCAACCGTTGGTACGTGAGCTCTTGCGGCTTTTGCTCAGCGAGCTCGGTCCGATGCTTGTGAGACTTCTCGAAGGCATCGAGCGCGGCGGGGAAATCCTCTTGCTGGCTTGCAAGTGTCCCGATGGCATTGAGCGTGTCGGTGAGCGCTTCGAGCCGATCGAGGCGATGTGGGGGTTGTTTGACAAGTTGCTCTTGGATGCTGCGTGCCTCGAAAAGCGCATCCTGAGCGGTATCGAATTTGCCGAGAAGTTTTTGAATCATCCCGTAACGGAAGTTTGATTTGGCGACCTCGTCGAGGATCCTGGTGTCGCTCGGAGCGGATTTCTGGTTTTTTTGCCTCAAAAAATTCTCGTAGTGCTCAAGGGCTTTTTCGAGCAGTTCTTTCCGAAGGCCTTGCATCCCGGGTTCGTCGAGAAGTTCATCTTCACTGACTCGTGTAAACAGATCGTCGACGACGGCCAGGGCCTGGTTCAAGCGGGATTCGGAGACGGCCAGCGCAGCGGCAGTGTTTCGATAACCGACAAGAGTCGCACCGAGGGTGCTCAGGGACAGAAGTGTCACTGCGGCGATCAATCCTGCGAGAGCTCGGTTTCGACGGCACCATCTCCACATTCTCTCGGCGGGGCGAATCGGTCGAGCGACGATGGGGATGCCATCGAGGTACCGCTGCAGATCGGCACCGAAATCCTGGCAGCTTGCGTACCGTTTGGAAGGCTCTTTTTCGATCGCCTTCATACAGATTGTTTCTAAGTCGCGATCTACCGCCGGGTTGCTCTCTCGCAATCGGACCGGTGGTTTCTCTAGAATCTGACGGAAGGTTTCCTGGACGCTTGGAGCCGCAAACGGTGGATGTCCTGTGAGCAAGTGATAAAGCGTCGCTCCGAGCGAGTATTGGTCGGCCGCGGCGGTCACCAACGATGCGTCTTGGGCTTGCTCGGGCGACATGTACGAGGGGGTGCCCATGATTTGCCCCGCGTAGGTGATCGAGTTGTCGCTATGGATGAACTTGGCCAATCCGAAATCGGCGACCAAAGGGCGATCGGTCGCTTGTTCGACCATCACGTTGTGTGGCTTCATATCACGATGCAAAATGCCTTGATCGTGCGCCGATTGGAGAGCTCGGGCAATCTGGACCATGTAGACTGCAGCACGTCGATTTTCCAGCGGACCATCGCGGAGCAACTCCATAAGACTCATACCTCGAACAAACCGCATCGCATAATACCGAAGAGGCGCGCGCATTTGGTTCTTCGCAGGTACCTCGCCGACCTCATAAACGGCGATGATATTGTCGTGCTGGAGCGATGCTGCCGCGTTGGTCTCCGTTCGAAATCGTTCCAGAGCATTGGCTCGCGTCGTGGAGTCGACTTTTTCTAGGACCTCGCTCCGAACGACCTTGAGCGCCACGAGCCGATTGGCCGATACCTGCCTTGCGCGGTAGACCACACCCATGCCACCTCGACCGAGTTCCGAGAGGATCTCGAAACCGGGGATTTCGGGATATCCAGATCGGGTCGTGGTGGCCGATACGTCGAGGGCTTTGGTTTGCTCAATCTGTGTTGCGAATGCATCGGCCAAAGGGGCGTCGAGGGTTTCGAATACAGGATCGAAGCTCAGGATCGTCTCGCGACACTCGGGGTAGTCTTTGATCAGTTGCTCGGTGTCTAGGGTCAGTCCTGATCGATGCATCTGTCGCAGTTCCTCGGCGACCAAGCGTTTGTAAATGGTCAAGTTCTTGCGAAGATCCGGCTGACGCTTTAGATAATCCAGCGCGCGGACCTTCTGACCCTGTTTCCACCGTTCGACCAAGTCCTCTGGCAGTTCATCGAGCATCGCTGGTCCTTCCTATCGTCGATGCGTCATCTCAAAAGTTGACTGGAAAGACCGTATTGGTGTCGGTCTGATCTCTCAAAATTCTCTGCCCTTGCTCGACGAGTTCAGGATACTCGTTTGCCAAGTTCACTGCCTCACTTGGGTCCTTAGACAAATCGTAAAGTTCCCATTCTGAGGGCTTCTTGGTCGCTAGTCCACGTCTGAGTAGCTTATAGTTCCCAAAGCGCACTGCGACTTGTCCTGAGTATTCTGGAAAGACCCATACCATCGGGGGCCGCGATTCCAGGTTACCAGTGCCACAGAGGATTCGCCAGAGACTAACACCATCGAAATCCGGCAGGTTCGGCGTGTCTTTTTTCGATATCTTTGCAACATCGCACAGGGTCGGGAACCAGTCGGCAAAGTAGCAAGGGGTCGAGTCTACTTTTCCAGCCGGGATCAGACCTGGGAATCGAGCGATCATCGGGACGCGGATGCCACCCTCGTAGACGCTTCCTTTGTAGCCTCGAAGGCCAGCGGTGCTTGAGAAGAACTTCGGGTCCGCTCCTCCAACGTGAAAGCTCGGCTCATTGTTGCCTGCGTGGGTCGTCCCATTATCACTGGAAAAGACCACCAAAGTTTTATTCGTCAGTCCATGCTTGTCCAAGGCATCGAGGATCCGGCCGACATGGCGATCTAAATCGTAGATCATCGCTGCGTAAGCGGCACGGGGGCGAGGATGGGGTAGGTATCCATTGCCGCCACGGTATTCCTGGGCATCCCACTCCTTGGGGAACCGATCGAGGGTATCGACCGGCGGATGCATCGCCACGTGGGGTTCGATGCACGGAAGGTATAGAAAGAAGGGACGCTTGGCGTTGGTCTCGATGAAGGTCTCGGCTTGTTCGATCATCCGATAGGGAGCATAGGTTTGGCCCACCCAATCGGAGGCATCGATCGGTCCCTCGTTGGGCTTGCGATGCCCCGAGGTTGGCTTGTCATTGATGCGGAGAGGTTGGGAGTTATCCCAAAGGAACTCAGGATAGTAGCTATGTGCGATGGCTTGGCAGTTGTATCCAAAGAATCGGTCAAAGCCTTTACGGTTCGGGTCCCCGGTGCTCCCGACAGGTCCTAGTCCCCATTTGCCAAATGCCCCGGTAGCATATCCAGAATTGCGTAGCGTTTGAGCTAAGGTGATCGCACTTTCGCTCAGTGGATGTTGCCCCTCGGTGAACTCTGGAAAACTCAACTTGGCTTGCTTGTTACCTCGGATCTCGGCGTGTCCGAGATGTTTGCCTGTCATCAGCACGCATCGAGAGGGGGCGCATACTGGTGCTCCGCTGTAATGCTGCGTGAAGCGCATTCCTTCGGCGGCGAGCCGATCGAGGTTTGGCGTCTGGAGTTTCTCCTGGCCATAGCAACCCAACTCGCCCCACCCTAAATCGTCTGCGAGAATGAAAACGATGTTCGGGGGAGAACTCTGGGCTTGGACATTGTTCGCCAAGCACAAGCTTGCCAAGCACAAGCTTGCCAAGCAGAGGGTTGCAAAACGTATAGACCGCAGTGGGACTGAGCGCAGGTCGTGCGAGCCTAGCAGTCGAATCGGTCGATTTCTTAACTTCGATAGACCGTGCATCTTAGGTTTTTTCCTGTTCTGGTTTTGATTCCAAGGTGTTTTTTCGTTCCTTCAATCGATCTAGAATTGCTCGGAGTGCCGGTTGGCGAGCTGTTCCGGACTCGATCAGTTTTTCGGCAAGTGCGATCGCTTCAGCAAGGGTTTGCTTGGCTCTCTCTGGGCGTCGGAATTGATTGTAGTAATCGACGATCTGCATTTTGGTTTGTAGCAGGTGGATCGCATAGACCTGGATTTCGGGGAATCGATCGACGAGCCCCTGATGGATCGCGATCGATTGCTGAAGTTTGTTGATTCCGTTTTCCACACGTTCGAATTGGCGCTCGGCTGCAGGATCGATCCCCGCTGGCATAGTCCAAGCGGACCTTGCCAACAGCGATGCGTAGAGCGTCTGGTATTCTGGGACGCCAGGGTGCTCTTGGAGCGATTCTTGAACAAGTCGTATCGCTTCGTCTAGTCGGTTTCCGTCGACCGAAGGGTGTACAAGGCTTGTAGCGTAAAGATTCGCTAGTTCATACTTGAGCACTGCTGAGGTCGGGTTCTTTGACAGGAGATCTAGGAAGATCTCTGAGGCTTTATCTAGCGATTTCTCGAATTCCGATTGAAGTCCTAGCAAACGGTACATCCGCATCCGATCGCGATGATTGCGAGCCAGTCCGAGCCGATACTTACTCTGCACAGGATATTGCTGACTGAGACCATCGAGAAGCTCGATGGCTTGCGCGTTGTAGGCAAGATCCCTCTCGAGCCTTTGGGCCATCGGGATAGGGATCTCAGGGATCCATGGACCGGGCCGGTTGAAGAACGGCGAGAATAGTCTACGGCGTCGATCGTTGAGACTTCGATCATTAAGACTTCGATCTTGGGCAAGGCGAGCCGACCCGCTGCACAAGCTCTCCAGGGCCGAGGCGAGGCCAAAGCGGCCTTCCTCGGAGACCGCAAATTCCGGGTTCTTTTCGAGAACCTCTTTGAGGTTTTTCATCTCCTCGATCGCCCGAGGGAACTGATCTCGCCGTGAGTGCAAGCCGATTAGCTCCTTGCGTGCTTGGACTTCCTCGTTGAGAACGCGTTGCTTGTCCTGCCCACCCTGGTCCTTGTTTCGTACCGCTTCGAATTCCGCGATCGCACGTCGCAAGGACTCGGCGGCTTGATTGTATCTACCGATTTTATTCTCGATTTCCCCGACGCGTCGGCGGGAGACGGCCGCATCGAATCTCAGGTCGGTAGCATTCTCTTCTGCGAATCGATCAAAAAAGTTTTGGAGCGATTTGAGAAGTTCGACATCGGCTTGGGTGAGCACTGCGTCGGCGAACCCATCGGTTTCGAGTCCCGCTTCGTCGAGTCCCTGTATCTCCAAAGAACGGCCTCGCGAAGCGATATTTTCGGTGATGGTATTGAAGGCTTCCAGGGCTAGATCCATGTTCTGTCGAGCCCGCTGGCTTTCGGTGTTGGCTTGCTCCAGAGCTTCGGTTCGGTCTGCAAGACTATTTGCAGATGCGGCATAGGCCAGCTTGAGCTCATCCAGGGTCTGGCGCTGCTGGCGATTCCAGAGTCCTAGGATCGTCGCAATCGCGACAAGTAAACCGAACAAACTTGCCGTCAGCGATGCGATAGCTGGGTTGCGTCGTATCCAGCGCATGGCCGACTCGATAGGTGATTCACGGCGGGCCAAGATGGGCAAGTCGTCGAGAAATCGTTCGAGATCCTCTTGGAGATCCTTGGCCCGTTGATAGCGATTCTCTGGTTCTAGCGCCGCGGCTTTCCGAACGATCGTCTGGAGGTCCCGAGGAATCATTTGCCGCTCAGAGGCCGTGAATTCGAGTTGGCTGTACTTGGTCGGATCCAAGACGCGGCGTTTGGGGGCTTCGAGCGCAGGCCTGAGCGTGAGCAACTCGAAGAGGGTCAGGCCAAGGCTATAGATATCGCTGCGCGCATCGGCCTTGGCGACGAATTGCTCAGGGGCCATATACCTAAGGGTACCGAGCAATTCGCCAGTCTGTGTCTGGCCTTCGAGATCCTCACGAAATGCCAAGCCGAAGTCTGCAATCCAAATCGTCCCGGTTTGGTCCAGCAGCAAGTTGCTAGGCTTGATATCTCGGTGCAAGACCCCTGATTGGTGCGCATAATCCAAAGCATCGGCCACCTTGGACGTCAAGCGAGCGATGTTACGATAGTAATGCAGGGGTATCGCTCGGACCGAGCGAGCGTCCTGGGAAACCTTGGAAGTCCCCGGTAAAATCGAGGCCGGTGAAATCGATACCGGTAAAGTCAATCCCGTTGGAATCGAGGTTGACAAACTGTCCGTGGCTAACGGGCTACCTAGCATCGGTTCCTGGATCGCCGCGAGTGTCAGATCTAGAGTTTGGACTGGCCGAGTCGGATCGTTCGGTGCGAGTGGACTTCTCGGCTTCGGCCCATCATCTTGCGATGGCTTCGATGACTTCGATGACGGGGTGTAGCTGTTTGAGCCCTTGTTCACACCTTTCTGGGAGCTCTGTGGGTACTTGGCGTTCGGAGAGACGCCTCGTTGCGCGAGAAGTTGATCGACCGCATCGAGTGTAAGTGCAGGTCCCAAGGGCTCGAGGGTGGCCGATTCGCCCAGTCGAGCTCGAAGCGATACGATCACATCGGCCAGCGTCGATCCATGGATCAATTGCATTGCGTAATACTGTAGACCGTGATCTTCTCCTGAGCCGTAAACCGGAACGATGTTGGTGTGGTGCAATCCGGCTGCCGACTCGGCTTCGCGTCGAAAGCGTTCTCGGCTTCGCGGACTTGCTGAAGCTTGTGCATGGATGACTTTCAACGCGACCCTGCGTTGCAAGGAACCTTGGATCGCCTCGTACACCACCCCCATACCTCCCTGGCCGATGCATTGAAGGATTTCGAAATCGTCAAAAGCTTTCGGAACGAATTGGGTAGGGTCCGAGCCTGTCGCACACAACGTCGGTGAGATCGATTCGTTCGTCACTTTAGCGCTGACCTTCTCGACGATCATCAGCGATGGAAATACAGAACGAATCATCGCTGCATGCTCGGGATAAGCTTGAGCGTAGTGTTCGATGCTCGGGGACTGACCGCTGCGGAATTTCAAAACGAACTCGTCGGCAAGTTCTTCGAAAGGATGGCGTTTGATGGACTCGGTCGGATTCATCGCTGTTGCTCCTGCTGGCCTGCAGGAGGCTGGTTTGTGGGTTGAAGAATCTCGGCCAAGCGGCTCGCAGCCCGGACGTATCGGTTGCTAGCTGCCGTCGGTGAAATGCCAAGGGCTTGGGCCGTCTGCAGGTTCGTCAGGTATTCGAAATGCCGCATCGCGAGGATCTCGCGATCGATTTCGTTCATCGACTCCAAGGCCTTTTGAAGTCGATGCTGTTCCTCGTCTTGGATCATCGCTTGGCTCGGTGAGGTCATGTCATCGGCAAGCCATCGGGCCATGATGATGCTAGTGGAGTTCGAGCCAGCAAGTGGCATGGCCAGCTCGCGATGCACACTCCGTTTGTCTCTTCCGTGGGCTCGCTGCATATCCCAGAGCGTTTGAAGGACACGCTGACGGATCCAAACCAACGGGTGGACCTGCTGTGTTTGCACCAACTCCTGATGCCGTTTGGCAATCTGCAAAAAAGCTTCCTGCAACACATCCCCAGGATCGATTCGAGCTTGGAAAGCTGGGTCGATTCGGAAGCGAACGATTTTTTCAAGCCGAGGTCGAATCGACTCGAAGAATTCCGTGAGTTCCTCTAAACTCCCGATATGCACGCCATCTTGACTGGCCGCCAATGGCGGGCCCCCCAGGCTAGGCTGGCTCAAGGAGACATCGGGTACGATCGGTGCTTTGGAATCCGTCATGTTCAGATTATCCAAAGGTTTGACTGGGCAGGGAATAGAATTCCAAAAAATCTCCAATCTCCAAAGTGGATCCTACGGCCACCGCGTCGGTAGAGTCATTAGGGTTCAACTCTGCGAAATCTCCTGCTGTCTCTACCACGAAGGTCCTTCAAGATGAAACGAATACTATTTGCAAGCCTCCTGGGCCCTTTGGTCTGGACAATGCCTTGCCAAGCCCAAGATCCCCAAGCTCCAGAACCTGAATCTCCGAAACCACCTAGAGCCGAGTCCGGACGTCGGGATGATGGGCCATCCGAAGGCCGTAGGCCACTCCAGGGTCGATTTCAAGAAGGGGGCCGATTGCAAGAAAACCGACCCAATGGGGGCAACCCCGAGATGGCTGCACGGGGAATGGCGATGATGATGAGAAACTCACCGGTGTTTCGAGCTCTAGATGCTGACGAGGACGGCCAGCTTTCGGTTTCGGAGATTGAAAATGCGTCGAAGTCCCTGCTGAAACTCGATAAGAACGGTGACGGCATTCTCAGCGCCGAGGAGATGCGTCCGGATCCAGCCCAACTACCTCAGTTCGCTGGTCCTAATGGCCCAGGGCGACCCGGTGCCCCAGGCGGTCCAGGTGGGCCTACCCCAGAGATGATGGCCCGCATGTTCGAAAACCGAGATCAGGACAAGGACGGGAAGCTCTCGGGCGATGAGATTCCTCCCCAAATGCGCGAACGGCTAACCAATATCGACACCAACGGCGACGGAGCGATCGATAAGTCGGAAATGGAGCAATCGATGCGCAGGATCGAAGCCATGCGGCCAGGCAACCGCCGACCCGAAGGTCGCCCAGAGGGTCGGACCGAGGGTGGCCAAGGGGTCCGGCCACGCCGCCCCTCTTCGGATACCTAAACGATTTTTCCTGGATCTCTCAAGCCCAAACATTCCCTGTTAGGAACGCATCCGATGCACAAGCATTCATTGGTCGGCCAATCCATGGCTAGCTGGGTTACGATCCTATGGATCTGCGGTGTGGGAGCATTTGCGGCCGCTCCGCAGGATGATGGGAAGCTTACACCCGATCAACTCGACTTCTTCGAGACCAAAATTCGCCCGGTCCTGATGGAGCATTGTTACCGTTGCCATGCGACCAGCGAGCAATCGGTCCGAGGCGGACTCTCGGTCGAGAATCGCGAAGCTTTGCTTGCCGGTGGGGAATCCGGCCCGGCGATCGTCCCCGGGGACTTGGAAAACAGTTCGCTGTGGCATGCGATCAACTACCGCGATAATCGGATGCCGCCCAAAGGCAAACTCGCCCCGAACATCATTGCCGATTTCAAAACCTGGATCGAAATGGGAGCGCCCGATCCTCGTGTGAATCAAGGAGTGGTCGTTCATTCCAAAGTGACACCCGAAGACATCCAGGCGGGCAAGTCGTTCTGGGCCTTTACTCCACCGCAACGCGTCGAGCCGAGCCTCGAGCAGTTCCGGAGTTGGGGCGAGTCTTCGATCGATCGCTTGGTCGCAGCGAAATGGGAAGTTCAAGGGATCGAGCCGACGGACGATTGCGATGCGAACACGCTTGTCCGCCGGCTGACGATGGACCTTGTCGGTTTACCTCCTACCCCGGAGCAACGCGAAGGCTTCCTTGAGGACTGGCAGTCTAGTCCTCAAGGAGCCATCGCGAGGTTGGCCGACGAGTTGCTCGAATCGCGGCAGTATGCCGAGCGCTGGGCTCGCCACTGGCTAGATGCGGCACGGTATGCCGAATCCAGCGGCAAGGAATCGGATATGTCGTTCCCTAACGCTTGGCGTTATCGCGACTATGTGATTCAATCGTTTGAAAACGATAAGCCTTACGATCGTTTCGTCCTCGAACAGATCGCTGGCGACCTGCTTCCCGTTTCAGACGATTCGCAGTGGAATGAGAACCTTATCGCCACTGGATTCTTAGCCATCGGTCCGAAGTCCCTGACCGAGCAGAACCCTCGGCAATTCCAAGCCGACTTGGTTGACGAGCAAATCGACACCACGACGCGCGTCGTGCTGGGGTTGTCGGTTGGCTGCGCAAGGTGCCATGATCATAAGTTTGATCCTATCCCACAAAGCGATTACTACGCCTTAGCTGGGATATTCCAAAGCACCGAAACGTTCTACGGCGGTACTCGCACCCTTCGGAATCGACAACCCTCCGACTCGATCCGCTTGCCGATCCAGGATCCCGAGGCGAGCACGCCGGTGATGACTCCTCAGGACCTCGAGGACTTGAAAAAGGAACTACAAGAGCGACAACAAGAACTGGCCGAGGCGCGTCGGGCGCAGCGTACCGGGGGTAATACCCCGGGTCTGAACGCCAATATCTTGGACCAGATCGTCGGCCAGCTCCGAGCCAAGATCAACAGTGTCGATGCGACAGGACGGCCCATCTCGGTCTGTATGGGGGTCCAGGACCGCCAATCGATCCGCAATGCACGCGTGTTGGTCCGTGGGGAGATTGACCAACCCGCCCAAGAAATCCCAAGGGGATTCGTTCAGGTCCTCGGGAACCTTCCAGATAAACTCCCTGCATCTGGATCTGGACGATTGGAATTTGCCAAGTGGCTTGTTTCCAAAGAGAATCCCCTCACGGCTCGAGTGATGGTCAATCGCATTTGGCAGCATCTGATGGGCCAAGGAATCGTACGAGAACCGGACAACTTTGGACTCTCGGGTCCGATGCCTACCCACCGCGAGCTTTTGGATTATTTGGCCCTTGAAATGATGGACCAAAACTGGTCGATTAAGTCAATCATTCGCAGCATCGTTACATCGCGAGTCTACCGGCTCAAGACCGATCAGGATCCGAATCGCTTGGAGGTCGATCCGGAGAACCTCTGGATCGCCCGTGGGAATGTCAAGCGATTAAGCGCCGAGGCGATCCGCGACGCGATGCTCTCTGTCAGCGGATCGATCGAGTTTAAGCCACCACGGGCGTCGATCCTCTCGACGATGGGATCTGCCTTGATGGGTCCAAATGGTCCACAAAACGCGCCGCTGTTGATCGCACCAGGAGGATCGGGCAATGACGATCGCTCAGCGAATTTAAGACGACTCCTGGGCGGTAACCTGCGGAACCCAGCAGTCAACCTGCTTGAACTACCTAACTACCATCGCTCCGTGTACCTGCCGATCACCCGGAACAATCTACCCCGCGCTCTGGATGCTTTCGACTTTGCCGACCCCAATATGGTCACCGGAACTCGCGAGGTATCCAACACCGCCGAGCAAGCCTTGTACATGCTCAACAATCCTTTTGTTTTGGAACTCAGCGATGCGTTCGCACGTCGGCTGATCCAATCAAGCACAGACCCTCAAGCCCGAGTCGACCGAGCGTTTCAGATCGCTTACGGCCGACCGGCTAGCCGAGAGGAGATCCAAGCGTCCGTGAAGTTCGTACGCAAGGCCAAGGATAGCCAATCGCAAGTTCCCTCCGACGAGGCCATGTTTAAGGCCTGGAGTCAGTTCTGCCAGGCGATCCTCGGCTCAGCCGAATTCCGTATCGTGCGTTGAGCCCACACCCGATGGTTCGGTTTAGTTATTCCCAGCAAAGGCGATTATCCCAAGAAGGCTTCACAACGATGTTCTCAAGACGCGAATTGCTCAGGACGGTTTCGGCAGGTTTCGGCTACTTGGCCTTTGCCGGAATGAGCACCCTCGAGGCCAAGCGTTTGCTCGGCGACGACCAAGAGTCTGCGGTATCGACCAATCCGTTGGCCCCCAAGCAAGCGCATTTTGCATCGAAGGCCAAGCAGGTGATTTTTCTTTGCATGCAGGGGGGGCCTTCGCACCTGGATACATTCGACTACAAGCCTCGTTTGGGGCGTGACGAAGGCAAAACCGGTCGTGCCAACGGGGCAAAGCTCATGGCATCGCCGTGGAAGTTTCATCAGCGGGGCAAAAGCGGCTTGTGGATGTCCGAGTTGCTCCCCGAACTCGGCCAGCACGCTGACGAAATGTGTTTGATCCGATCGATGCATTGCGATCAGCCGATCCATCCACGGGCCATGACGCAGATGCATACGGGAAATGCGCAATTTGTTCGCCCATCGCTCGGGGCCTGGACCCTCTATGGCTTGGGTACAGAAAACGAGAACTTGCCAGGTTTTGTCGCTTTGAATCCCCAAGCCACCGGCTCGCAAAACTATGGTAATGCATTTCTTCCAGCCATCTACCAAGGGACCAAGGTCGGCAGGCCACAGGGCCCTCGCCCCGGTATGGCTAGGAATATGCCGGCTGGAAACGGTTCGGCGATACCAGACATCAACAATCCAAGATTGACTCGGCGATCGCAGCGCTCGCAAATCGACTTTATCCAGCAACTGAACCAAAACTCGCTCGATCACGCCGGGGTCGATCCGAACGTCGAAGGGGTCATCGAATCCTATGAGTTGGCCTTTCGGATGCAAGATGCCTTACCGAAACTTATGGACCTCAGCGACGAGACTCAAAAGACGTTTGATATGTATGGGATCGATGAGAATCCGACCGACGGCTTTGGACGACAGTGCCTTATGGCCCGAAAATTCATTGAAGCTGGCGTCCGATTCGTAGAACTCAATCATGGCAATTGGGATCATCATCAGCGACTTCGTGAGCAATTACCTGATAAGTGCAGTGAGATCGATAAGCCGATTGCTGGGTTGCTCGCGGATCTCAAGCAACGGGGGCTTTTAGATCAAACCTTGGTTATCTGGGGAGGTGAGTTTGGCCGTACACCCGACGCACAAAATGGGGACGGCCGGGATCACAACAACAAAGGGTACACGACCTGGATGGCAGGTGGGGGAGTGCGAGGCGGATTGAGCTATGGTGCCACCGACGAACATGGCCGTGAGGCGGTCGAGGATAAGTGCCATATCCACGATTGGCATGCGACGATCCTCCATTTGCTGGGCATGGACCACGAGCGATTGACTTATCGATACGCGGGTCGGAATTTCCGATTGACCGATGTCTATGGCAATGTGATCGACCGAATCTGTAGCTAGTGGATGCCCGGTCCGGAGGCTTACGCACTAATGGCACAACTAATGGCACAGAGGTGCCGCCCTCCGGGCTTGGTGAATGCCAATCTGTATGGATCGATCTGTGTGTATTGCATTAGTAGCCATGTGTGGCCATTACAGCCAAGCAGCCTTACGCGCGGTCGGCCCCCTCAACCCCCCCGGCCCTTACTCCCCCGGCCAAAGCCCCGGTGGAGAAGGGGGGCCAAGCGGTTGGATGGAGCGGACGTGAAGCGTGAGGCGAACAGCCGGATCTCTGCAGGAGTTCTGTTGCCTTTGCGTCTTTGCGTCTTTGCGTCTTTGCGTTCTCTTCTTCCGAACAGCAAGGATCTCTGCGGGGGATCCCGAAAACAAAAAAGCCTGCGGTTTTGACACCGCAGGCCTTTAAGGTTTCTTCAGGTAGTCTCAGGAACGACTAGCCCATCATCTTCGATACGGACTGAACCATCGGACCGAGGACTGGCTCGATGATTTCCTTGACGCCAGGGATGAGATAGAGGGTATTGAGCAAGCCACCAACCTTTTCAAAGTAGGGCTTGATGAACGGAGCCAAGGTGCCGGTTGCGGCAGCAGGCATCTTGTCCATACCCAGGTCGGCGTAAGCCTTAGCGGCTTCTTCCAACTTGCTAACAGCACCCTTGGCAGTGTCCACATCGGTGATGCTTCCGAGAGTCTCGGTGATTCCGTCGAAAGAACCAGCAAGCTTCTTCTGGAGATCTTCGATGCTCATGCCGCCAGGAAGTTCAAGTTTCGGAAGCTCCAAGGGAGCTGCAACCGAATCGGGTGCTGGCTTGATGGTAGGTGCCGTCGCAGGAATTGCGTTGGGTGTGCTGGCAATCGGCTTTTTGACTTCTTCCTTCTTGCTACCGGACATGAAGGTGTAGCCCAAGAAGCCCAGTGCTGCCAAAGCGAGCAAAGGCAAGAGCCATCCCAACGGACTCGAAGCAGGTGCGGCCGGTGCGGCTTGGGTCGCTGCGCGTGTAGCACTACGTGCGGTGTTCGAAACAGCTTCGCTTGCTTGCTTGCCCAAATCGGCCAATCCCATAACTCCCTTGAGTTCGTTTGGCAACGCGCTGCTCAAGAAGTTGCTCTGTCCACCTAGCAGGTTGGTCAAGACGCCTGGATCAAATCCACCAGCAGACTTGGCCTGCTTGCCGACAACACCCATGACGATAGGTGCCAAGGATCCGAGCAATCCCAGAACGCCCTTATCGCCGATTCCCAAAAGCTTCATCAGCACCGAGACGATGCTCGCTTGCGAGGAGCCCAAGAGCATTGGCAAGAGCGAACTGCCCATGCCGAGCAACTTCGAGCTCGCACCACCCGATACGAGACTCCCGAGGTTATCCAAAATGGATGGCTCTGCATCTTGCTTCTTGAAAATGTTCGAAAGCTCTGAGGCTCCCGATGGCGTCGATGCCTTCTTCATGAGTCCGCCGAGCAAAACAGGAATCGCAGCTTCAATTGCCGAATTCGTCTTGCTCTTTTCCAATCCAACTGCAGATCCAATCTGATCTGCTACACCGCTGCTGCTGATAGCGGTTTTTACCAAATCCATCAAATTAATTGCCATATTCAAAACTTTCTTTTTAGGAAGAGGAACCGAAACTCGAATTGCCTAGAGGCTACACAGACTAATATGCCGGATTTACGTTCTTTTGGCAGTCCTCGATCGAAAAATCCGGATAAATAATTATGATTTTCTCAAGTACAAGTAGATTGCAACGCGAGGGCTTATTAGGCCTTGATGTGTGTAATACTACCCAATCCCGGGAATCAGTTTACAGTCCACGGAACTTCGGGTAAGCCTCGAACCAAGCCCGGGCTTGTTCAAACTGCCAATCGCCAAACACGTGGCCTTGCCCATGATTCCAAAGTGCTAGGCCCAGCCAAGCCGACGCATCGACTGGTTTTTTGCTATCTATTTCGGTGCCAAAGAGACGCCAAATTCCAAAAGCCCCTCGCATGGCTGGCAGACTCTGACTCCCGTCGGCCGCTCCCGGGCCACTTTGGCCCCCCATAATCAAAACAGGCCTCGGGGCAATGAGCATGAGCAACTCGTCATGCCCCCAATCGGCCTCCCAGTCGGCGCGGTGCTCCAGGGACGGCGTTCCGTGGGGAATTCTCGGTGGAGGGTTCAGATACCATGGAGCTTCCCAGTTGGTCGACCGAAGATCGACCCCACCCTCGCTTGCCACCCCTGCGAGCACACGCGGGTCGCTGGCCATGAGGTAAAGGACTTCTTTGGCCCCAAGCGAATGGCCGAACGCAAATACACGCTTGGGGTCTACCTGAGGGATGCTCAGCAAAGCATCCAATGCCCGCCGTGCGTCAAAGACCATTTTGGCCATCCCCCGCGCTTGCGGATGGCGCTTGGTGTGATTTGCTACAGCCTGGTCGAAACCGACTCCCTCTTGCCACAAAAAACATTTCGGACAGATCACGATATACCCAAGTTTGGCAAATTCCAAACCGGTGGCTCGTGGGCCTCGGTTCCCTACACCTGCGATCTCGTCGATCGTGGCGTTGTTGGTCGGGTGCAATGCGACCATGCCCGGCTTTAAGTCGCTCGAATCGAGCCCATCGGGCAGTAGGATATAGGCATCCATCGAAACGTCGGTTTCAAGTTCGATCCTCACTCGCCGTCGGAGCACCCCTTCGATACGATCTTCGCTTAGCACCTCTAGCTTCGGCGCTGTGCCGACCGGAGGCATAGGCCCGAGCAGCGAGTCGAAGCGGGCCTGAACCCGTACTCTGGCGTCTTGCCAATCGGCTGATGTTCGGACCGAGGCAAGCCACGGCAGATCGCTCTTGGGAGGATTCGCTCTATGAGATGCGTTGGAGGGATCGACCTGATCTGGCCAACGATGGATCTTATCGATCCAATCGGCGCGCCGATTCTCGGGACTAAAACGTGGTGTACGTCCCGCGTGCTCGACTCGAAATCGAATGAGCCGACCGTGTTCGACCTCTGTCACGCAGACGGTCTTGCCATCGGGGCCACCGAAGCAAATGTTGCTAGGACGCGCCCCGAGGACATCGATCCGACGCAAGATCTCGCCTTCAGGGCTCAAGACCACGACAGTCCCTTCTCCATAACGCGTTACATACAAGTTCCCTTGGTCGTCGTAACGCATTCCATCAAAACCATGGTCGGGAAATTCTTTGAACAAAGTTTTCGCGGCAAGCGACCCGTCTTTTTGGATCTCAAACCTCCAGATCTTGCGCTGCTGGGATTCATTGACCGCTAGATATTTCCCATCCGGACTGATGTCTAGCCCATTGGTCGTTCCCATCCCATCGGCGGCGATTCGAGCGATTCCCTGTCGATCGATCCGCCATAGACGCCCTGTTCCTTGGCTCCAATTCGGATCGCTGGCATAGAGTGTCCCGTCATCGGCGATTGCCAAGTCGTTGGGCTGATGCATCGTCGGCTCGTGGCAATGAAGTACGAACGCGCCGGTGACTCGATCGACTCGCCAAATCTTGTGCTCGACATAATCGGCAACCAGCAGATCTCCCTGACTATCGAGGACGATTCCATTTCCGGTTCCTCGGTTTGGTAAGCTGGCCCAAGCGACTCCATTGCCCCAACGATCTATTTTGCCGATCGTCTGTTGCTTTCCAAAGTTCACCGCATAGACATTGCCTTGAGGATCGCTTGCGGGTCCCTCGATCCCTTCGGTGAAGGCATGATCGAGGGTCATCGGTTTGGGTAGGTAAAGCTGCTCCTTGAGGTCCGAATCGAGGATCTGCCAAGCGAGCCTTCGTTGGTCGGTTCGCTGCATGGCTTGGTAAGCTAATTTTTGATTGCCATAAGAGAAGTTCGAATACTTCGAGAGCATGGGCTCAAACATTTCAGGTCCGTCGATATCGCTCAAGGCGCTGATGGCCCCCATTTGCAATTCATCTTTGGAGGCGGGATCGAGTCCCCCCAAGACGGGGCCTTCGAGGTCCAAGAAGGGGCTCACTTTACCGACGGCTTGTTCAGCCGGCAGCATCGCGAGAATCCTGATTGCATCGTACCTTGTTCCGATAGGAACTTTTGGGTTGTAAGCGTCTGACTTGGCCAATTCCAAAGCGCGATCCCAACGGGGCTTCCAATCCGGATGCTCTGCAAGTAGTTTCTCGAGTTCGACCTTCGGCCAAAGGCCTTCTAGGCTCAATCCGTTGATGATGGCCCCTCCGAGGACTACTGCTTGCCAATCGCGCATCGGACCGGTGGGTTCTGGGAGCGATAGGTCTACCAAGTCGCCCAGTGCTGCTTTGCGAGTTGCAGGATCGCGAATCGCTAGGATCGCAGCGCGCCAGATCGAAGGGATGCGCTGGTACTCGAGGCTCCCCGAGTTCGGATCTGCCGGGTTTGTCCCAAGGTCCTTGGTCCATGCGAGGATCAAATCCCTTGCCATCGACTTGTGTTTTTCGATCAAGCCTTCTCGCTGGGATTCTCCGGTCTGAGCAAGGATCTCCTGGGCCACCTGGGCGGGTACCTGGGCGGCCAACTGGGCGGGTGATTCACTGCTCGAAACCACAGCAAACAATCCCGCGAGCAATCCCAAGATCAAAGGCCTTGCTCGACTCCCTGCGATCCTACTTGCTGCAATCATGCTTGCTGCCCTGGAGTTGCTATTAAAAGTTCATGGTTGGTTTCAGTCGGTCTTTTGTTCGAGCAATCGGGCGAGCCGATGGAAATCGCTTTGGCGATCGATGAACCGAACTTTCGTCACAAGGGTCACCGGATCGACTAGGGATTCGAAGGGGACAAAGGACATGTCGAATTGTCCACCGACGGAGACCATGACTCCGTTGAGTTTCTCTTCGATCAGAGCGCGGTAGGCTCCGATGCCGATTTGCGAGCCGAGCATCACATCGAAAGCCGTCGGCACGCAGCAACGCGATTCGTAACCCATCTGTAGGCCGTTGATTTTCCGCGATTTACCGGTAGCTTTTTTGTAGGCATCGGCCAGATAGCGTCCGATGGTTTTACCGACGTCGACGTTTGCCACGGCGAGGTGTCCGAACTCGTCCCTTGAGACACCTTGGATGTACGAAAGGGGCAAAAATTCGGCGAGTCCTTCGGCGATGACGATGACTCCGTAGTTACGACCGAGTTTTTCACGGGCGAGCATCATCGAGACCATTTTGGCTAGCACGGCTTCCATATTCATGATCTTGCGGGTCTGACTCGTCCCGTTGGCATCTTGGACCGTCTCGCTCGAGGCCAATGGCCCGACGATGTCTTCGACGCTCAGGACCAAGCATGCATCGCCGGCGATCGCAGCGCCGTAGGCGAGCCATCCGGCCGAGCGTCCCATTGCCTCGGCGATGAAATAGGCTTGTCCGGCTGCCGCATCGCGATTGAGATTTCGGATTTCGTTGGCCAGGACTTCTGCGGCGCTGAAGTAACCGAAGGTAAAATCGATGCCAGAGTAATCGTTGTCGATGGTTTTGGGCAGATGGATCACGGGCATCCGAGTTTCGTTCGCTGGCAGGGTCTCCTGGTAGAGTTTCATTTTGTTAGCGGTCTTGAGGGTGTCATCGCCGCCGATGCTCACCAGGGCATCGACCCCTAGGGACCGCAGGGCGCGATAGCATCGGCCCAGGGGTGCGGTCTTCTCGGCATCTTGAAGGTCCGCAGGGCCTTTGACGACCTTACCCGGATTGGCTCTTGCCGTCCCGATGCGAATCCCTGGCTCGGTCCGCATGAACTCAAGCGATTCTTGAGTGAATCGCAGGTAATGCTTCCCTTCGACCAAAGGTTTCGCAGGATCGAAATCGATGAGATTGGAGTACCCGTGCTTGATTCCAATGACCTCGACGCCAGCTTGCAAGAGGCTGAAGGCTGCCGAGGATATCACGGCGTTGGCGGCCGGGGCCGGTCCACCAGAAAACAGAATCGCGACGCGCTGGATGTTGCTCATGGAAATCAAAAATGAATAGAGTAAATCGATCGTTCAAAAAACGGCTCGTTAGTAGGACTTGAGCATGATGTTTTTGAATTGCACTTTCATGGGAGGACCTGCGTGGAGTTGCAGTGCCAGGACTCCCTCGGTGGCGGCCTTGGAAGCTTCGGAATCTTGGACCTCAGACATCAGTTGGTCGTTGATGAAATGCTGGAGTACGGTTCCTTTTGCTACGATCTTGTATCGGTTCCAATCTTCCCATTTGATTTGTGACAGGAGAGCATCGGCGTCGCCGGCAGAGCCCACTCGGCTCTTTTTTCCTTGGGCGTCGACAGCGACGATCTCGCCTCGTTCGGCCATAATGCCTCGCCCGCGCTCTTCGTAGTTGATCCCCATGTAACGCTTGTTGGCGTCGATGTCGGCTTGGTATCCACCGACGACGAACTTGTCTTTATCGAAGATTTTGCTTCGGTACTGGATACCGGAGTTGCCTCCCATGATTCGAAATTCGAGGGTCAGTTCAAAGTCCTTGACAGGTTTGTCGTAGACCAAGAAGGTGTTTTGTCCGATGGGGGCATCGGCTTTGTTCTCGCCGGTGATCGCTCCGTCTTGGACGCTCCAATTGGCTGTCAAGCCGGACCAGCCCTGAAGGGATTTGCCATCGAACAAGCTGCTTGGAGCGGACTTAGCAGATGAGTCTTGCGCATAGGCAGGCGCTGAGAATGCTCCGAGCAAGGCGAAGAATCCTAGGGTGCAGAGCCAAAGCGACTTGAATGTGGACTTCATGAGCGGTCATTCTTTCGTAGGTGAGAGGGTGATGCGGACTTTGGTGGCCCGATCATCGGAAACGGTTAATACTTTAGCGGTTGCGCCGGGCAACTCAATGACGTCTCCGGCGACGAGCAATCTTTCGGCGTAATGGACCAGCAATCCACCGACGGTATCGACGTCGGCTTCTTCGAATTTGATCCCAAGGCGATTTTCGACGACTTGGACGCCGGTCGAGCCTAAGACGATGTAGGAATTCGAGCCGTCGGGGACAATTTCGGGTTCTTCGACATCGAACTCGTCGGCGACCTCGCCGATGATCTCCTCGAGAACGTTCTCGAGCGTGACGAGACCGATGATTGTTCCGTATTCGTCGACGACGAAGGCCATGTGCTGATGGGTTCCTTGAAAATGCCTCAGCAACTTGCTGATGGGCATGTTCTCAGGGACCTTCTTTGGCGGGCGCATGAGGCTTGTCCACTGGAAGTCTGGCAGGACGCTCGCGACGGCAAGATCCTTCACGTGCAGGACACCTAGGATCGAATCGAGTGAGCCGTCGCAAATAGGGTAACGCGTGTGCTTGGTCCGCCGAATCATCCCCAAGACCGAATCGAGCGGATCGTTGATATCGACAAAATCGATGTCCTTGCGAGCGACCATGATCCGACGGCAAACCAAATCGTCGAACTCAAAGACTGCGTTGATCAAACTGTGTTCGCTGCGGGTCAGATTGCCGTGCACATGGGCTTCGCGGAGCAGTGCTCGGATTTCTTCTTCGGTGTAAGGGATCGCGCTTTTGGATTTCTCGTCGGCCCCGAGCATACGCAGCAGCGCATCGGTAGAGACACTCAAAATGAACATTAGAGGATAGGTCAGGATATAAAAAATCTTCAGCGGCAAAGCGCAGGCCAGGAGCATTGGCTCGGGATTGCGAATCGCAAAGACCTTGGGCGCCTGCTCGCCGATGACCAAATGCAAAGCCGTTACGACTGTAAAGGAGATGGCAAACGAGATAGCGTGCAAAAGGGGTTCGGAGCCCAGCCCCAACCGCGAAAGCAGCGGGCTCAGCAGATGGGCAACGGCCGGTTCTCCAATCGCACCGAGAGCCAAACTGGCCATCGTGATCCCGAGTTGGCAGGCTGACAGGGAGTGCTCGAGACGCTGAGCCAGCCACTTGGCGGTCTTCGCAAACAACTTGCCTTGCAATACCATCTGCTCGATGCGGCTTATGCGAATTTTGACCAATGCAAATTCAGCAGCGACGAAAAATCCATTGACGAGGACCAGCACGAGGGCTGTAAGGATCCTGGAAAGATCCGAGAAATCAGGCATCGGTTTTGAAAAAATCTCCGCAGAGTAGAGAACCAACGAAAGGGTGGGTATTGTACCGTATCGCAAGGCTCTTTTGGGGAGAATCCGAGAGGAATTCCCCTTGCCCGAGTCCCCTTAGGGCCTGGCCAGGACCTCCGTTCGGTAGCTTCTAGCGTTTTCGAGCAAATACTCCCAGTCCATCGCGGGCCCTGGGTCGGATTTGTTTCCTTGGACGTGGTAATGCCCCATAATTCCGCTAAATGATGCCCACTGCTCGTCGCTGAGGGTTCTTTCGATCCTGGTGCCGTCGGGGTGCCGAGGAACGTCCAAGCGGATTTGGGGAAAGATATCCGACAGCGCAGCGGTGAGTTTGATCAATGCATCATACTGCTGGCCGGTGTAGTCGTACTGTCGGTACGTCGTATCACCCAGTTTTCCTGTGAGCATCTCGGGCCGCCGCGGTCGAATCTTGCCAGCGGCGAATCGATCGACCCCTCGGATCTTGGGCGGAAAAGTCAAAAACACTCCTTGGTCATCCCTGGCATACCACTGCGAAAAGGGATCGGTTTGGTCCTTGTCCTGGTTCTGAGGTATCGGATACGCCCCGATATTGGCGATCTCGATTCCGATGCTTCGATCATTGCTCTTGGTGGCATGCCAAGCTCGCTCCTTTAAATCCAATGTCTGGTAGATCGTCCCGTCGGCATCGAGCATGAAGTGAACGCTCAGTCCACGGATATCATGCAAGATAAAAAAACATTGCGAACTGGTTCCGCAGACATCGAAGTGCAAGACGAACTGATCGACTTTTTCTCGAAGCAGATCGAGAGTCCAGCCTCCGGAGCGAATTTGATCGAGCTGCTCAGGGGTGTACTCGGTTTGAGCCTTCGAGCCAAACCGCAACCCATAACGGTCCGGACTGTTCTCCTGGGGCTTGGTCACGAAATTGATTTTTCCTGACTGCATCTCCTCGACGGTGCTTTTCCACTCTCGTTTCTCGAAGGGACTAAAGTGCCTCGTCGTTCGATAGGCATCAAAGCCGCCCGGATCGAGCCAAAGTTTTACCGGCGTTCCGATTCGATATAGCTGGCCGCAAACCATGATCTCATCGCCATGCCGCTTTTGGAAACCGAGCCTCTGGGCCGATTCGCCCTGTTGCGCCTGGGTCGAAACAGCAAGACTGCATTGCAAAGCCAAGCAGCATGCGATGTAGATTCTCCAACCGTTCATTATTTGGATCTCTCGCAGAATTGGTGGGTGAAAAAAAGGTCTAAGAGCCCTGAACTGTGGCGTTTTCCTCGATGCCGATCGGCATCGCCGCCGTTCCAACAGCCATCGAGTACGAGTACCGTCCGCCGCGGCGGACTGAGTACCGCTTCGCTGAGTACGAGTACGACGAAATCCGATGCGAGGCACGAACGACCGTGGTCACCAATGCCGCCGGAGATCACGATTCTAAAAGTTAACAACTCACTGGCAGCGGCTTTTGGGGCACCACTTTGTTCGTGCGTTTTCTCGTACTCGTACTCAGCAACGCGGTACTCGTACTCGTACTCGATTCGAACTAGTATAGCAATCCGACCCATAGGTCTGCAGTTTCTCGCAAACCGCCTCGATCAACGATCGGCATCGCCGCGGTTCCAACAGCCATCGAGTACGAGTACCGTTTCACTGAGTACCGCTTTGCTGAGTACGATTACGACGAAATCCGATGCGATCGATCCTGGGGGATCGATCAATTACCCGTAGCGATTCGATTGGTTTGCTGAGCGAACCCAAGCCGGAACGGACCCGCAGATTCTACTGACGGGGCCATTATTTAAAGAGGGCCGCAGGATCGGTCCTCCAAAGTTTCCGGACGGCGAGCAGTCCGCTGGCGAGACTCATGACCAGGGTCAAGCAGCCGACGATGGCGATTCGATCGGCCTGTAGCCGCATGACCAATCCTGTCCAATCCGACAACCATTGGTACAAAAACCAGCTGACGATGCAACCTGGGATGAAACCCGACATGCATAAGTAAAAGGCTTGGGCCATGACGAACTGCAAAAAGTATCCTGGACCATAACCCATGGCCTTGAGGGTCGCATACTCGGGCAAGTGGTCTTGGATGTCGGTAAAGAGGATCTGGTAGCAGATGATCACTCCGATCAGCATTCCCATAATCGTGCCGATTGAAAAGATAATTCCAATCGGAGTGCTTCGAGCCCAAAAACCGATCTCGCGATCGACCAGATCGCGATGGGTCAGAACCTCAATGCCGCTACCTAGCCTCGCTTGCAATCCGTCTTGGACCTCTCGAAGGTTCGCCCCGGGTTCGAGCCGAATGAGCCCTAGATCCACCGCCGCCAACGGCGCTCGATTGCCGTTTCTGCTTGGAAAAAAACGCTCGACACCCGCTTCGCTGATGATCAACGTTCCATCGTATACGAAGTCGGTACCGATCGTGACCCAATCGTGCAGAAATACGCTCTGGCCCGAAAGCTCTGCACTTTGATTCCTGAGTTTCTCCAAGTCCTTCTTTTCAAAACCGTATGTCTCTTTGCTCCGGCGATCGACCAGCGCCATCCTCGCGTCGATCAATCCTTCGCAGCGGAGATTCATTTTCGGGTCGACAAAAGCTTTCGCATCGATCGGTACTCCGATCACTCGAATCGATCGGGACACATGGCCCTGGACTCTTGCGATGGCCAAGGATCGATCGATGTACAAAGGGATTACCTGCGATACTCCGGGGATTCCTTTGGCCCGATCGATCGCTCCATAATCGAAACGCTGTTCACTTGGGACGGTGTAGCGAGCTGGACTCAAGATCACCAGGTCCGCATCGATCAACCGCAACACCTCGACGGCACTGTCGAAGAGTCCGAAAAGAAATCCGATCTGCGTGAACATCAAAACGACCGCAAAACCGATCCCTAGGGCGTTGAGCAACATCCTGCCGAGGTTCGAACGAACGTTGAGCCATGCCAAAGGGACCCGCATCGCTGTGAAATACTCCCTTTAGAACCATGAAGCCTTAGAACAATGAAGCCGGTTCGGCTCTCCAGAGCCTCAACATCGCCATGATCCCCGACGCACTGCACATGAGGAACGCCAAGCCGAGCACGCCCCAGAATCGCTCCCATGTCATCGAGGTCGGAATGCGAGAGAGTCCCGCAGTCAATTCGTACAGGAGAAAACTGATCAGAGCAGCTGGCAGATAACTCAGGATCGCCAAGAGCCACGATTGGACCAAGACGATCCGCGCCAGTGCCCAATGCGAATATCCCATCGCTTTGAGCGTCGCGTATTCGGGTAACCGATTCGATACATCGTTAGCCAAAATCATGTAAACGATCGCCGCTCCGATGATAAACGAGAGGACTACCCCCATCGTAAAGATCATCCCGATCGGTGTGTCTTGCAACCACCTTGTGCGCTCCCATCGAAGTTGTTCGGCCATCGTCAGCACTTCGATCTCCTGCAAACATCGCGGATCTCTTTGGTCAAGCCATGCGATCAACTCAGCCTTGGCTTGCTCGGGATCGACCCCGGCACGCAGACGGACTAGCCCCAGGGACGCTCTTTGCCGTGTGTCGATCCCCGCACGGAGCCCATAGCCTACGTCGCTCAGGAGGATCGCACCGTTGGTCGCAAGTCCTGTACCAAGTTGAAAATGGCCAGCGATGTGCGAGAGGCGGTTGCCTACCTCCACCGGACTACCGATGTCTTTGTCTGAGAATCGCTTGCAGTCACCAGGCCCGTACTCAGCCCGCGTGGCCCGATCGACCAACAAGGCATCGGGATTCTTGAGCTTGCTCAACTGATCGTGGATCTCAGGGACATCAAGCACCGGGTGTTCGATCTCCATGGCCATCATCCCAACGGTCCGAAACGATCCGTCCGGAGGTGCTTGGGTGCACTCGGCAGGCCTAGGCGGATTTTGCCAACGCATGAGCATGATGAAAAAAGGATCGACGCGCTCGATCATCGGATGGCCTTGGACCATTCGCATCCAGCCGCGATCAAACGTACGAGGCTCATAGAGGTGCACATAGTCAGGCGACCTGAGCACCAGATCCCCCTGCAACTTGCCGTAGACAATATTGGCCGTGTTGGCCACTGCACCCCTGAACCCTAGCTGCATGAAGATCAATAGCAAGGCAAAGGACACACCGAGGATGCAGGCTAAGGTTCGCGCGGGTTGGGAAATCAGATTCAAAAGCGCAACGGGTGTACGCTTCGATGGATTAAGGAGTCGCATCGATGGTTCTGTAAACCCAATCCTTGACCGTTACCTTCGACTGAAAGACGCAGTAACCGAGCGGGCGAGAACGCATGACCTCGGCGCGTACCGAGAATTTGCGTTCCCCTCGTGGCACCTCGAGAATCTGCTCCTTATCGATCCAGACGGTGATGTTCTTGGCGTCAACCCGGACCTTGAATTCGTACCATTGGCCGTTCTTGAAGTTCCGGTAACTGGCCGTCTCGTTTTCGCTCGCATCGTTTCCGTCGATGCTGCTGATCCCGACCAATCCACCACCCCAACCGCCGACAATCAGCGAGCAGTGCTCTTTGCCGACAGGAAAAGTGATTCCGACAAAAAAGTCCGAGCCGTCCAGACGCTGGGCTTGCCATTGCATTTCAAAATTTTCAGTTGGGAAATCCTTGCCGAGCTTGTTGACGCCCGTCATGGGCTCGCCGGGCATGAGTACCAAAACGCCGTCTTTGATCTCGACGGCGCCTTCCCCACCAAAGTTCGTTTTCTCCCAACCCTCGAGTCCCGATTCAGGCAATACTCTTTTCCACTGGACTTTGGACTCCTGCTTCGAAGACTCTTTCGAAGTCTCCTTGGACTCCTGGGCGATTGACGCCCCTTGGGAAGCCAAGAGCAAGCAAGCTGCGCCGACGAAGGCCACATGAGCAATCAGGCGGCCGCCTGTTCGAAAGGAACCAATCAGGCTAGAGCAAGAAAGAAGGTTCATGAATCGCATAGGGAGGAGCTAGTGCTAGGGGTTATGGTTGAGGGTAACGGAGTCCTAATTCGGACCGCCGACGCTCTGATTCTACACCAAAAGTTACAAGCCCCCTTCTTGTTTCGCTTCTTTCCTTTGCGGCTCTGCGTCTTTGCGCCTTTGCGTTAAATTCCGTTCGGTAAATTCCGTTCGGTTCCTGGCGTTTGCATTGCTACATCGGCTGGGTGGCTTTCGCATCGCTGGTCGGACCGAGCACGATGCGGAACAACCCGGTCGGAAGCTTCAGCTCCGACTTGGCTGCCGAGTCGGACGCAGAGGCGATCGCTTTGGGCTCGAAGCCCACCGTCACGGCCTTCCGCTGCTCGGGTTTGAGCTCCATGTAGATTCCATCTTTTTTGTTGTAATCGCTTTGGGATTCGAAATACATCTGCGTGACCAATTCGGGACGTTTCGGAGCGATCACCCGGTAATGGATATGAGGCGTACGGCCAGGGTACTTGCCAGGGTGGATTGTCCGAAATGCAAAAGCACCGTCGGCACCGGTGAGCATTTTAGCCCAGTACTGAAAATTCGGATCGGCTGGACGATCGTTGCGATCTTGAGGGTGATTGTAGCGCCCACTCGCACAAGCTTGCCAAACCTCGACAATGACGCTCTCGAGGGGACGGTCGTCCATGTCCAGGACCAAGCCTTGGACGACAATCTGCTCGCCGTCGGCCACGGGGGATTTTTCATCGAGTCGAGTCAGGTCGGCGTCGAAGTGCTTTTGTTTGTCGATCTCTGGGATGGGATAAAAGGGACCTTTGGTGGCCGAGGCTGTCGGGGGAGCCCAGGAGAATCCGCGCTGGCTCAGACCGATGGAAAAACCGCTTGTGATTGCGGCTCGGCTTAAAAAACTTCGACGGTTGTTCAACGGCTGCATCGCTTCGTTCCCTGTATAAGTACCGTATTTTTACCGATCGGATCTGCCCGATCGTCTTACGATTGTATCAATTATTTGGTTTAGTGCAGAAATCCCGTTAGCGGATTGACTTTACCCCTTGTCTGCATTGCATAAGCGGCAAAGTATTTCCGATACTGATAAGGGCCCGATCTGCCCGATCCGGCACGTTAAAGTTTCGAAACAGCCCGAACGAGCGAACCTAGGGCTACAAGGCAGCAGACCGAAAGTCATCCTGATTATGTCGACGACTTTGGACTATCGTCCACCCTCGCGCCGGGTCGATCGCCCAGCGGTTTTTCCAAGGCTTGAGATCCACTCGACGAAGTCTCCATCGAACACTGTGTCTCCATCGAAAACCGGGTCTTCCACGAATACCGAGTCTTCATCGAAAGCTGGACGAGTCGCTTGGACTCGCCCCTACGCTTGGTCGACCATTATCCCATCGGTCCGCCGTCAAGAATCGATCGAAGGTGCTTTGATCGGCTGCGCGATCGGCGAATCGATCGGGGGGCTAGGGCGGTCGAAACAAGCACGACTGAGGTCCGAACTGTGCTCCAAACCTCTTGGGGAGATCGATCCAGGAGTACTCGTCGCTTCGCATCGTACCGAGGGATTGTTGGTCAGTGTCCAAGCCGTATTGCTCTCGCAAGCGATGTCAGAGAATTTTCAATCGCATCTTTCCGAACGGCTCGCATGGTACCAACGCCTTCAACCGACGGCTTGCATTGGCGGGTTTGTTAATTCTTTGCTAGGTCGGTCCCAATCGACGGCCAAGCTCGGCGATGATCCGCTTGTCCGCGCCCTTGCTCTGAGCGTTCTGATGCAAGGCCACCACGACGGGGCCTTGAGTTGGGTTCAGGACTCGACTCAATTGACCTTCGGTAACCGGTGGGTTGTCCAAGCGAGTTTTCTGATCGCAACGGCCGCCCAGGTCGCCCAATTTCATCGCACGGCACACCAGATCAGCACGGCAAACCTCCTGAGGGACTTGCGCTCTGCGAGTGGCTCCCAAGAGATCCAACAGCGGCTCGATGCCTTAATTGAAGCCTTGGAGGCAGACGAAACGGCCGACTCGGCAAGCCGTATTCTTGGGTGCAAGGAACATCGCTGGCAGGACCATTTGGTCGACAACGCACTGCTGGCGATTTACACCTTTGCGCGACATCCAGATGCCATCCACAAGGGCCTTGCTGAACTCTTGCAACTGCGTGGAAATCTACAGGGCGTCCTGGCTCTCTATGCAGGACTAGCGACGGTCCAGTCGGGAGTCCAAGGCCTACCGGGCCTTTGGCCCGACCGATTATCTCTTTACCCCTATTCGTCGGCCTGGGTCCAACAGTACATCGATCGGTGCGTCGACTGGCCTCATGGACCTGAGGATATCCAAGCGACGCGATGCTTGCCCTCGCACCCCGTCGGGCAATTCGTCCGCAATCTTTGTCGCGGATTTGCCTGATCAAGACGGATCCACCGTCTGGCGACAGGTGGCTACGGGGATGCGCCGAATCGTAGCCATCCGCTGCCAAGCGGTGGAGGGGAGTGCGAGGAAGACTTCCACCGTCTGGCGACAGGTGGCTACGGGGGATGCGTTGATGTAGGCCCCCCGGTGAAGGATGGATCGGACCGACTAGGGTATAATCCGGTTCGCCGTCTTTTCCCTTTGAGTCCATTTGGAGTTTGGTACCAACGATGCGTTCGAGAGAATTTTGCGTTTGGCTGGCGTTGTTCATGGTCTGCGGAAAGATCTCATTGGCTCAGGAAAATCCCAGCCAGGAGGACCCCGCCCGGAGCGTTCAAGCCGGTGTGCCTGTAGGGAAAATCACCCGAGGCGAATTCAGCGATAGCAAGATCTATCCGGGAACCAAACGTGCTTACAGTGTCTATGTTCCTGCTCAATACAACCCAGAGCAGCCTGCAAGCTTGATGGTTTTCATGGACGGCTCAGGCTACGCGCAGCCCGACGGAGCCTTTCGCGCACCGATTGTCTTGGACAACCTGATCCATCAAAAACAAATGCCTGTGACGGTGGCCATCTTTGTCAATCCAGGGACGATTTCGGCCAACAAACCCAACACCTCGGATCGTAGCAACCGATCGTTCGAGTACGACTCGCTAGGAGATCGTTATTTGAAATTCCTGATCGAGGAGTTCTTGCCCGTGGCGATCAAGGATTTGAACATTTCAACGGACCCGGCCGATCGTGCCGTGTGCGGGATTTCATCGAGTGGCATCTGCGCCTTTAGTGTGGCTTGGGAACGCCCGGATCAGTTTGGAAAGGTGATTAGCCATATCGGTAGTTTCACCAACATCCGTGGCGGATGGGCTTATCCTGGCCTGATCCGCAAGACCAAGCAGTCGCCTAAAGCGATCAAAGTCTATCTCCAAGAAGGGGAACAGGATCTGAATAATTTGCACGGCAATTGGCCTTTGGGTAACCGCGACATGGCAGCTGCCTTGCAGTTTGCTGGATACAACTACCGCTTGGTCATGACCCAAGGTGGCCACAGCGGTCAATTCGGTGGACTGGAGCTACCCGCTGCGTTGCGTTGGCTCTGGGCCAAGGATTCCGAGTCGACCCACATTCCGATCGTCGAGACCAAGCCCAAGTGGGAACCGCATCCCGATGCGATCGCTCGGGAGGATGTGCCTCGGGGCAAGGTCGAGAAAATGGATCCTTGGGAATCGAGTATCTTCCCAAATACCACGCGCGATTGGTGGGTGTATGTACCGGCCCAATACGACGGCAGTGAGCCTGCCGCGTTGATGGTGTTCCAGGATGGCGAGCGGATGCAGAACCTCAACGGACGCTGGCGAGTGCCAACGGTTTTCGACAACCTCATTGCTCGCGGGGATATGCCTCCGACGATCGCGGTGTTTCTCAACCCGGGCCATGAGAAAAGTCAGCCGCTCAAGGATGGTCGATTCTCGAATCGCAGTTACGAATACGACAGCCTCGGAGACCGTTACGCGAAATTCCTGCTCGAAGAGATCCTGCCCGAGGTCCGCAAGCGATATCGGATCAGCGAGGATCCGAACCTTAGAGCCATCGGTGGTTCGAGTTCAGGGGCCATCTGTGCCTTTACGGTCGCTTGGGAACGTACGGAGAGTTTCCGCAAGGTCTACTCGACGGTCGGAAGCTTTACGAATTTGCGAGGGGGTAATGTCTATCCATCTTGGGTGCGCAAGACCGAGCCGAAGCCGATACGAGTAGCCATGTCCGATACCAGTGGAGATATCGATAACCCGTTTGGCTCGTGGCCTTGGTCGAACCAACTCATGGCCTCTTCCTTGAAGTACATGGGATACGATGTGCGGTTCGACTGGACCGAGGGTTATGCGCACAACGACGAGTATGGAAGTTCGCTATTTCCAGACGCGATGAAGTGGCTTTGGAGGAAAGAAGTTCACACACCGGTGCTCGATACCCGGGGGGATCTAGGAGGGGATTTGACCCTGCTGAATCTGCTGATCCCCGGTGAGACTTGGAAAGTCGTTGCCGACAATCTAGGGTTCGCCGACGCATTGTGCAGCGATGCCCAAGGAAACTTTTATTTCTGCGACATGAAAGCTCCAGCCATCTATAAAGTCAACGCCGTCGATGGGAGCAAGACCGAGTTGTGCAAGGAATCCGTAAGCGGATTGGAGTTCTCTCCCGATGGAAAGCGATTGATCGGTTGCCAGGGATCCAAGAATCGCATCATCTCGATCGACCTTGCAACCATGCAGGTGACAAGCCTCGCCGACGGAGTCAAACCCAACGACTTGGCCGTCAGCAGCGAAGGTCATATTCTGTATACCGATACCGGAGCCCAGCAAGTCGTTCGGGTCGACCCGACGACGGGTAAGACGACTGTTGTCGATACCGGGATCAGTAAGCCCAATGGGATCGCGCTCTCGGGTGACGGAGGAACTCTGGCTGTCTCCGATTACGGTGGTGATGCGACATGGATGTTTCGTATCAATGCTGCAGGTGAGCTCGATGCCAAGATGCCCGTCATGCCCATGCGATTGCCGATCGACCCGAAGGGCGATTTCAAGTTCAACGAACCACCTCCTTATGTAGCGGCATCCAAGGGAGATGGAATGGCTGTCGATAAGAAGGGGCGATATTACGTAACGAGCGAACTGGGCGTCCAGATCTTCGATCCTACAGGCAGGCCCTGCGGAGTGCTTCCGAAGCCCAACCAAGACCAGCCTATCACGACTTGCATTCTGGCAGGTCCAAAGCACAGCACGCTGATCATTGCCAACGGAACCACAGTTTACAGCCGAGAGCTAAAGGTCGAGTGATGCGCAAGTTCCTTTTTGCAATCTGTATTGTCGCCGTAGCTTTTCTGGATTCTACAGGGAGCTTGAGCAAAATCTGTGCTCAGGAGCGACCCAACGTACTTTTCATCCTGACCGATGACCAACGATGGGATGCGTTGAGCATCGCTGGCCATCCGCACCTAAAGACTCCCAATATCGACCGGATCGGTCGCCAGGGCGTCTACTTCCGTAACGCTTTTTGCACCACTTCGCTGTGCTCTCCGAGCCGAGCTAGCATCCTCAGTGGTTTGTATGCACACAACCACGGAGTGACGAACAACTTCACGGAATATCCCAGTGAGTTGAAAAGCTTTCCGATGGTCTTGCAGTCGTTGGGTTACCATACTGCCTACATTGGCAAGTGGCACATGGGTGAAGAGAATGATGAACCAAGACCCGGTTTTGACTGGTTTGTCACCCACAAAGGGCAGGGGAAGTACTTCGATACAGAATTCAACTTTCATGGCAAAGAGCGCAAAGTCGTTCCGGGTTATTACACCCATACAGTGACCCAGATGGCGAAAGATTGGCTCAATCGCCCCAAGGAGAATCGGCCTTGGTGTCTGATGATCGGGCATAAAGCGCCTCATAGCTTTTATTATCCCGAGCCGAAATATCAGAAAGCATTTGATGATGTACAGGTAACTTATCCCAGCTCTGCTTCGGACGAGGAGCTTCTCGATAAGCCCCAGTGGATACGTCAACGTCGCAATACATGGCATGGCATCTATGGGCCTTTGTTTGATTGGCGAAAGAAATTTCCAGATGAGTCCGCCCAAGGTGTCAAGGATTTTGAGGCCATGACCAGAGCCTATTGGGGAACGATTCCTTCGGTCGACGATAGTGTCGGAGAACTACTTGGATTGCTCGAACAACGCGGAGAACTTGAACGAACCATCGTTGTTTACATGAGCGACAATGGGATTCTCAATGGTGAGCACGGTATGGTCGACAAACGCACAGCGCACGAACCGAGCATTCGGATCATTCAATTGGTGCGTTATCCCGGCTTGGTATCCGAAACGCAACCCAAAGTGATCGATGAACCGGTTTTGACCGTCGACCTTGCACCCTCGATTTTGGAGCTCTGCGGCGCTAGCCCACTAGAGAATATCGACGGTAGATCGTGGAAGAAACTGGTACAGGGAACCGAGGATCGTTGGCGAAAGAGCTTTTTATATCACTACAACTACGAAAAGCAGTTCCCTTACACACCGAACGTGCGTTGTGTGCGGACCCGAGAGTGGAAATACAGCCGATCGCCCCATGGTGATCAGGGTGCCGACCGCCACCTGGCAGAGCTGTACCATATTTCTGAGGACCCCTCAGAGCGACGAAACCTCATCGATGACCCTGAATATGCTGAGGTTTTAGCCTTGATGAAAAAGGAGTTGATTCTCGCTATGTCGGCCGTAGGTCTCGATCCGCAGAACGATACCATGCCGATCGACGAGGGGATCAAAGAGGCGCTTCCGGATCAGAAAGTTCGTTGATCTGCTGCCAATGGACCTTTGATAGGTTCTCGTTTTTCCTGGGCGATGCGCCAAGGGTTGGGGCTCTCAGCGATGCGCTGAAGCTAGCATTGAAACAAGCAATCCGTTGATTGCCCAAGCTCGCAACGAAAGCTAGAATCGGCAGACTGCAATTTTTCGCCACCAACGTTAGAGCGTAAACGCTAGAGGACACTGGATCGAATGACTAGAAACACCCTTGGGGAAGCCCGAACCAAGATCGTCGCAACGGTAGGACCGGCCTGCGAGGCCGAGGAGATCCTTACCGAGCTAGTGCAACATGGAGTCGATGTGTTTCGCATCAATGCAGCCCATGGCAAGACGGCCGACTTTGAAAGGATCCTCAAGAAAATCAAATCGGTACGGGCCAAGACCGGTTTCCCCGTCGCGGTGCTCTTGGACCTCGCAGGTCCAAAGATCCGACTCGGGCAATTGGTCCAGGACCCTTTGGAGGTCCAGATTGGCCAGGAGCTTTCGTTCGTTCGCGGCGAGAATGCCAGCCAACCCGACGAGTTGACGAGCAACTATTCGAAACTCATCGATGAGGTCAACATAGGCGATCGAGTCATGCTCGCCGACGGCACCATCTCGCTCGATGTGATCGACAAGTCCAAAGATCGTCTGCGATGCGTCGTAGCCGTGCGAGGGACGATCCGATCCAGGCAGGGAATCAATCTGCCTGGCGTGTCCTTGTCCGTCTCCTCGATGCGTCCCGAAGATGTCGAGAACGCCCTGTGGGCCGCTCGCAATGAAATCGATTTCATCAGCTTGTCGTTCGCAAGATCCGCCCAGGACGTCGCGTCGTTGAAGAACCTTTTGGCATCGATGGATGCCCATGCGTTGGTGATTGCCAAAATCGAAAAACGCGAAGCCTTGGAATGCCTCGAGGAGATCGTCGATGCGGCCGATGGGGTGATGGTCGCTCGGGGTGATCTAGGTGTTGAAATCGACGTGGCCGAAACACCTGTGGCCCAGAAACGGATCATCCAGGTCTGCAAGGACAAAATGAAGCCGGTTATCGTCGCTACCCAGATGCTCGAGAGCATGCATCACAATCGACGACCGACCCGAGCCGAAGCCAGCGACGTGGCCAACGCGATCCTCGACGGCGCCGATGCATGCATGCTCAGCGGCGAGACGGCCATCGGGGACCATCCTGTCGTCGTCGTCGAGATGATGAATCGGATCATGCTGAGCACCGAAACGATGCTCAAAAATGTCAGTGGGGATTCCAAAGCAAGGATTTCGACTCATGTCCATCCGATCACAGCAGCTGTGACCCACAATGCTGCGAACATCGCCGAAGCCATCCAGGCAAAACTCGTCGTCGTGGCGACGCGGACCGGTGGAACCGCATGGGTCAAAGCCAAACAGCGCAACTACATCCCGACGTTGGGGGTAAGCGACTCGGAGGCTACCCTTAGGCGAATGTGCTTGTTCTGGGGGATCATGCCCCACCAAGTCGCCCAGCTCGATAGTCCCGAGTCTCTGGTCGCCGATGTGACCACGTGGGGTAAATCGACAGGGGTATTAACGGCCGGCGACAGGGTGGTCTTTGTCACCGGAACGGGACTCCTCAACCAAACCCACAATTTGATCTTCGTCAACGAAGTTTCCAAAAACGAACGGATCGGGCAATAAGACTTCTCGAATAATTTAGTCAAGTATTTCTTCCTGGCAGCGAATAGAATAGGAGTATGACCAAGCCAACTCGCCCCTCGTTCTACTCCGCACTTCGTCTGCCAGTGTTGTTCGCGGCTGTGCTCCTCGTTCAGGGGATCGGCCCTTGGGCCTATGGGTTTCCCTGTGCGCTGAGAGACACGGAAAACCAGCAGCAATTGGACGAAAAGGGATCGGAAGCTCCCCCGGAGAAACCGCAGGACCAAGAGTCTCAAGTGGCCCGAGGAGCGACCCTGATCCGCGTTCCCTTGCCCTTGTCATCCGATGCAGATACCAGGATCCTCGCGTCGCTCGAATCGGTTGCGATGCGAAGCGACGGGAACCAGCGACCGGTCGTGATTCTAGAATTTGTCTCAGCTTCACTCCCCTCGGGGCCCGCCGCAGCCGATGCCAATGGGGCGCTCGAGGCACCCGGTGAGTCCAAGAGCATCGGCCAGGGGACCCCGTTTGAAAAAGCGCTTTCGGTGTCGCGCTGGCTCAGCGGGCCGAAAGGAAATCGAGTCAAGAGCGTCGGGTACATCACATCGAATCTCCGCGGACATGCTGTTTTGATCGCCCGTATGTTCCCTGCATCGGCCATCCGATCGATGCTCGACCCAAGCCAATCGCTCGTGCAATTGGATCTCGAAGGAGGCGGCGTCGAGTACACGACCCTTCCAGAGCTTGAATCGAAACCACGCGAGCAAGGTGCATGGCGGGAACGGCAGTTGGTCCCTGCAAACCAAATGGCTTCGTTCAATGGCCAAGAGTTGCGTCAGAGGCGGTGGATCTCAAGCCTAGTTAACCAGCGCGAACTTTTGCCCGTGGCTCTGAAGCTCACTGGCCCGATTCAGCAGAAGCCCCTGTTTTCGCTTCCACGCAAGCCGGTGCATTTGAAACTCAGCGGCGTCCTGCATCGTCGAGTGGTCAATCGTACGCTGCGCGCAATCGATGATGCGGTCAACAATCAAAAAGCCGACTTGGTCCTGATCCAGCTCGACAGCCCTGGCGGAAACCTAGACGACTCGATTCGACTGGCGTATCGGCTCGCCGAAATCCCGTCGGACAAAGCGGAGGTCATCGTCTATGTCAGCAAGCATGCGCGCGGCGATGCGGCGCTGATCGCCTTGGCCGCCGATGCGATCTACATGGCTCCCGACGCGGTCCTGGGTACTGGGGGCGAGGCGAGTATCAACGCTGCTGAAATCGAGAAACGCAAAACCAATTTCCTTGAGCTCGCACAGCGCAAATCCCGAGCAGCCGGAGATCTCGTCGGCTTGGTTCACCCCGATGCGATCGTCCACGATTTTCTCGCCGCCGACGGACGTCGAATGCGAACGGTTCCTACTTGGGTGATCGACGATCCCCGAAACCCCATGTGGACCAAAGGCCAAGCGGTCGACTACAGCAAAGGCATCGAGACCGATCGAGCGATTGCGATGGGTCTCGCCTCGGGTCGAGCCAACGATCTCGAAAGCGTCGCTAAACTTTTCGGCGTCGATGAATTGCCCGTCGACAAGCAGACGAGCCGGATCGATCAGTCCATCGAGTGGCTCGCCTCGCAACGCTGGCTTGCCTATGTCTGCTTCCTCGTGGGTCTGATTTGCCTAAGCGCCGAGCTCAGTACGCCCGGAGTCGGCGTCCCGGGCCTGATCGCTCTGGTCTGCTTCATGGTCTTCTTCTGGATGAACTTGTTCCAAGGCACCATCGAGTGGCTGGAAATCCTGTTGATCGTCGCAGGTATCGGTTGTTTGCTGACCGAAATTTTCCTGCTTCCAGGGTTTGGTGTTTTTGGTTTTGCAGGTTTGGTCATGCTCGCCGCAGGTCTGCTGCTGGCTGGCCAATCCTTCACCATCCCGACGAATCGATATCAATTGGAGAAAGTTGTCCAAGGGCTAGGACAAATGGGACTCGGTATGATCGTTCTCCTGGGCGCTTTGGTGGTCTTCCACAAGCAGTTGGCCAAACTGCCCATGGTACGTTGGTTCGCCCTCGACCAACCCCTTTCGGATAAATTCGTCGTGGCGATGGATCGCCTCGATGAGGATCGGCAGATGCTCAAGGGCCGTTATGGAACCACCATGACCCGGTGCAACCCCCACGGCAAAGCCATTCTAGGTGACATGGTCGTCGACGTGGTCTCCAAGTCTGGTTGGATCGACGAAGATATGCCTATTGAGGTCGTCGATATCAAAGACAATTATGTCATGGTCCGTCGCCGAACGATCTAGGCTCTGAGCTTCGGGATTCCCCCCGGGGCTTTGCCTTTTTCGAAACGAACGATATGGCACTTGGGTGACAATTGGTACGATACTTCTTGAACCTATCACTACTTTGGATCAGGGCGCAGGCCCTAAGATTGCTAACCCGACGATGAATGCACAATTCCTAGACTTTCTCGCCAATGCCAACGAGTCGATGCGGCAAGCAGGAACCTTTAAGAACGAGCGGGTAATCGACTCGGCACAAGGGACCTTGGTCACCCTGGCCGATGGCAAGCAGTATCTGAACCTGTGCGCCAACAACTACCTGGGGCTAGCCCAACACCCATCGGTGGGGCAAGCTGCCGACGAGGCCTTGGCCCGATGGGGATACGGGATGGCCTCGGTACGTTTTATCTGCGGTACGCAAACCATCCACAAGCAGCTTGAAAAACAGCTCAGCGATTTTCTCGGTTTCGAAGATACGATCCTCTACAACTCCTGTTGGGATGCCAACGGTGGGCTTTTCGAGACGATCCTCGGCCCCGAAGATGCGATCATCTCCGACGAGCTCAACCACGCGAGCATCATCGACGGAGTAAGGCTCTGCAAGGCGCAGCGTTTTCGCTACAAGAACAATTCGATCGAAGACTTGAAGGCCAAACTCCAGGAAGCAAAATCCGCCCGATTTCGTTTGATCGCCACCGACGGGGTTTTCTCCATGGACGGCACCATCGCGGATCTTGCGTCGGTTTGCGAACTGGCCGATCAGTACGATGCGATGGTGATGGTCGATGACTCGCATGCCGTGGGTTTTGTCGGACCCAAAGGCAGAGGTTCGCATGAGCACTGCGGCGTGATGGACCGCATCGACATCATGACAGGAACCCTCGGCAAAGCCCTTGGAGGAGCCAGCGGGGGCTATACCTCGGGAAACGCCCAAATGGTTGAACTGCTCCGTCAGCGCTCTCGCACCTACCTTTTTTCCAACACCATTGCCCCTCCGGTCGTCGCTGGCGCGATCCGCGCGTTGGAACTACTCCAGGAATCGACGGAACTGAGGGACCGATTGGAATCCAACACCCAATTCTTCCGGACGGAAATGCAACGTCGTGGACTCAATATCCTGCCGGGTGTCCATCCCATCGTCCCGGTCATGATCGGCGATGCCGCCTTGGCTGGAAAAGTGGCACAAGCGATGTTGGCCGAGGGCATCTACGTCATCGGGTTCTCTTATCCGGTCGTTCCCCAAGGCAAGGCGCGGATCCGCACCCAAGTCTCTGCGGCTCATAGCATCGACCAACTCGCCCATGCAGCCGCCGCCTTCGAACGATCCATCCAATCGGCTTAGCCTCATCAGGTGCGACATGGATTCCGACCAATGGAAACTCGCTAGCTTGCAAACCCTTGAGTATCTCCAAAGGCTCGGGGTCAAGCACTTACCTAAGCCCAGCGCGCAACTCTCAGAGATCCTTGCCGATTGGGTCGATGTGTCCTCCAAGGGATCGGGCGGAACTTCGATACCTAGTTCTCGACCGCAGTTGCAAGCGCCCGAGCCGAAGCAACCGACATCGCAGGTGCCGAAGAAACCAGCTCAGGCTCCGGCTCAGGTGGCGGCTCCGGTTCCGGTTCAGGTGGCGTCGCCAAGTGCCATGGAGCCGGCATCGCGAAGCGTAGCTAAGCCTTACGGGCCGCCCGTCGAATCGCCTTGGATGACCCCAGCCCGCAGCTCCCAAGAACGCTCCGAAGCCTTGAGTCAGTTGAAGCTCCAGGTCGAGGCATGCCGTTTGTGCAAAGACATTGTCTGCCATCGTCGTCAAACGGTCTTTGGGGTAGGGCCAGTGACGACCCGCTTTGTGATGATCGGCGATGCTCCCGGTCCAGAGGAGGACCGGCTCGGGGAACCCTTCGTAGGGGCCTCGGGAGAATTGTTCGATAAGATCTTGCGGGCGACCGGAATAGCGCGGGATCAGGTGTATGTCCTCAACACGCTCAAGTGTCGGCCACCGAACAACCGGGTCCCGAGCGACATTGAGTTGGACAACTGTCGCCCGTACATCGAAGCACAGCTAGAGATTCTTCAGCCCGAATACATCATCTGTTGGGGAGCCACCGCAGTTCGGGCGGTGCTTCAGACCACCGAATCGATCGGTCGATTGCGAGGCCGTTTTCACTGTTATAAAAAAGCCAAGGTGTTGGTGACTTACCATCCCACGTACTTGGAAAGAGCGCCTGAGGCCAAGAAGTTGACATGGCAGGACATGCAGATGCTTATGCGCGAACTCGGGACGCTAAAAGCTTGAGCCTCTCGACGCAGTTGGCTTGAGGGAACAGCAGCATCGAGTATTCTCGCGAGAAGAGCCCTTGCGATCCGGTAGCCCGCCGCAGGGTCGTCTGGTAAAGGGATTGATGTTCCTGCAAGATCGGTTCGATCGACTGACGGATACGCGCCTTTAACTCGACCATGCGTCGATGCCAAGGTCGCTTGAATCCCTTGGGTGGAATAGCCGCAAGCAACCCAGCATGCTCTTGGGCTAAGCTTTCGGCATAGGGATCGCCCGAAGCCAAAAAGGATTCCGGCGAGGACCTCAATCGGCGGGCTTGATCGCTCAGGTTGGCTACCAGTGCATCGAGATGCTCGACCGATCGTCGCACGGTCTCTGGCAGCGGTAGATGGAGCGTCGCAGTTGCGATCGCATAGGCTGGAGGTTCGATCCGAAGAAAGTCTCGAATGATCTGGTCGGTCAAGCGGTCGTAGATCCCCCCTCCGATTCCGTGGACGAACCCATCGGCCAGGAAGCATCTGAGGAACAGCGTGGTCATCAGTGCGCGTGGCCGAAGGCAAATCACTTCGGGGGCGGTTTGTTCGATGATGGATTTCAAGGTGCCTGGCAGCGATGCGATACGGATCGTCCAAGCGAACTCACCTGGGCGCGACCCGGAGGCCAATTCCCATTCGGTTGACTGCGAGCGAACCCACATCCGATTCCGTCCTGCATCGCTCGATTGGTACAGCCAGAAGGGGAGTTCGATCCAATCACCGAACCTGCCCAGAGCCGCGACGGGTTGTCCTGGATTGGTAATCTGCTCACGGCTACGGTAGTCGTCGAGCGCAACGTTGTAGGTTTTGTGCAACGCATCGGCGTGAGTTAAGCAATGCTCGACGAAATCGAACCAAGCTTCCGTTTGGCAAATCCGGCTCATTGGGATATCGATATTCTCAAGTCCATTTTGAGCCTCGATCCGATGGCGGGCTTGGGACAGGGCGATCGCCGCATCGCACGACTCGTCGAGGCTCTCGACAATTTCGAAGTAGGGTCTTGCCAGTGGGGTCGGTAGTCCCAACGACTCAGCGGAATGTTCGATTTGGCGAATAAAGGCTTCTATGCGATCGAGTGCGATGCGGTGTTGATGCCAAGGTTTGGGTGCGGAGTTTTTGGATCCGGACTTTTGAAGTGGAAGCTCGCAGGGGCTGAAGACCAGTTGTTGGGAATCCGGGGCAGGCCGGTGAGGGATCTTGATCGAGAGCGATTTGGGCAAGTCATGATCGATGATCACATGCAGTCCGATCGATCGGGAGCCTTGCGATTGGAGTTCTTTGGCCATCGCATCGATCAAAAAGTTTTTGTACCAGACTCCTGGATGGAACGGCTCGGGTTGGTGTCCTCCGACGATCCAGTGGATTGGGTCCTCGATTTTTGAAGAGGTTGATTGGGCTTTGGGATGGCCGGCCAAGTACGAGAGCAAATAGCGTGAGGCGACTGCGGCGACTTCGGTGCGAGTTCGATCGCGAAGCTGGAGGATCCAGGAAGGATTCTGGATCGATGAGGCTTGGCGGTGATTGGCCCTTACCTGAGCGATTAGGCGATGGTGCTCCGGGACGCACAGATCTTGGTTGTCGCTTCGAGGCGCTCGGATCGGGGTTAAGGGTGGCTCAGTCAGGCGGGAGACCGCCGCGACCTGATGGGTCACGAGCAGCACTCGATACCGCAACCGGCGGGAAAGAGAGCCGGGAGTTTCAGGCCGCGGGCTTGCATGGCCTGGATGCTCTCGTCGATGATGGAGTTGTAGTATTTGAGTCGGACTCCACCGTCGTCTAGGGCTCCGCCGAAGGAGCGGGCAAGATCAAGGTAGATCAGAGGGACTGGGAGTTCTTGGATGCTCAGTCCGAGCATGGCCGCTTGGGCCCAGAGTTCCAGGGGCATTGCATATCCATCGACGGTGATTCGCAATTGTTCTAGCGCGGAGACTCGGTAGGCTTTGAATCCGCAGAAGGTGTCCGTCAGATTCCAGCCAAAGAGGTCGTTGATCCGTTTGGTGATGGTTCGGTTGATGTAGAGCCGTTCCGGGGGAGGTGGTAGCGAGTCACCTTCGTAGGCTTGTAGGTACCTTGATCCCGAAACGATGTCGCAATTTTTGCAAGCTTCGATGAAGGAAGGGATACGCTGAGGCTGGTGTTGTCCATCGCAATCGAGCGTTACTAGGAATTCGTAGCCTTCTTCGATGGCGTAGTTAAAAGCGGTCTTTAGGGCCGCGCCGTAGCCGCGATTCTTTGGGTGGTGGATGACGGCAATGTCGTGGCGTTTTTTGAGAAGTTCGGTTGTCCCGTCTTTGGACCCGTCATCGACGGCCAGAACGTCCGTCGCGTAGCGGAGCACTTCATCGAGCACGCCGTCGACGTGGTTGACTTCGTTGTAAACCGGGATTGCGGCGAGCCATCGAGCCATGTTTGAAACCGATCCAGAGGAGAAATGAAATTCCGGTGCATTGTAGATGCCCGGAAACCCGGGTCAACAAAAGGGTGATCGATCGAAGCGATTTTTTCGAGTTTGGGTAGTTTGAGCCATTGGACGCTTCCGTCGTTGTACAGGACGTTGAGTCCTCGGTTTCCGTGGAGTTCGAAGTCCTCGTCGTTGGGTTCTGAGTGGAGTTCGGCGGGCCAACGGTCCCCGATCCAGGCGACTCGGGCGGAGGATTCGATCGAGGGGGCTTGGTATTTGTCCTCGACGATTGAGCCCATGTGGTAGGAATAATCGCCGCCGGCGAGCATTCGCCAGACATAGCGCTTGGACTCAGGGGCTTGGAGATATTGCTGCGAGGTCGGGATATTGGCGAGCCAAGGGGAGGAGGGTTCGCCGGGGCATTGGAGCCATCGCTTCGTGTCGAGTAATTCCTTGTCCTGCAGTCGGATTGCGTAGACACCTGCAAACGACAAAGGGCCTTGGGGTTCGATCGCTGGGAGGCGATGGGTGGGTTGGAATTGGGCAAAAGAGATCAGGGCTGAACCAAGATGCCGAAGGTTTTCGGCGCATTCATGTTGCCGTGCCGATTCCCGCCAGCGGAGGATTCCAGGGAGCAGAAACGACAGGACGACGATCCCGGCGGCTAGAGCGACGAGGCTATCGAGCCACGCGACGCGGGTGCTTTGGGACTCGGCAGAGTGGAACTGCTGCGAAAGAGCAAATGCTTGCGTCGGGGAAGGACTGTTGGACTGTTGTTGGATTGCCCGGAGGGTCTGTTCGATCAGCCCGTCAGGTGGCAGATCGAGCGTTTCGGGCTGGCCCCCCGAGAGGCTATCCGAGAGACTATCCGAGAGGCTATCCGAGAGGCTATCCGAGGGGCTAATCGCTTGGTCTAGTTGATCTTCGGCCGGTTGTTCCTCGGCCAGGGGTTCGAGCAACGAGCGAAGATCACGAAGTCGTTGTTGGAGCGTTTGGTCGCCGAGCAGAAGAGCTTCGATTTCCGCATTTTCTTGATCGGAAAGGCCGCCCAGGATGTAGCCCAGGAGGGTTTCGTCAGAAGGTAGGGGAAGGTCACCACTCATGGCGTTTTGGCAGTGTGGTCTTGTTTGGATTGCGGAAAAGGAAAAGCGTTATAGCTCTCCTATTGCATACGCATCCAGATCTCATTGAGTTTGCGCATCGCGGTAAAAACTCGACTTTTCACTGTGCCGACTGGGATATCGAGGATCTCGGCAATATCGGCGTACTTGAGGCCTTGGTAGAAGGCCAGTTGGATGAGTTGTTGGGTCGACTCGCTCAACTGCCCGACGGCTTCGCGCACTTTGGCATTGGTCTCGCTGCGGATGGCTTGTTCGTCGGGTGATGGGCCCTGACTTGAGAGTCTGCTGACCATGGCTTCGTCGGATTCGGCGTGTTGGACGGTCGAATCGAGGCTGGCCATTTGGTGGCGTTTGTTTCGTCGCATGAAGTCGATGGCTTTGTTGCTCGCGATCGCATAGAGCCAAGGCCGAAATCGCTTTCCGGGTTCGAATTGCTCGATCCGAAGGTGGACACTCAAGAAGGTTCCTTGGAAGACATCCTCGGCATGTTGGGCATTTCCCAGGAAACGGCGGAGGAAGGTGAACAGTTCCCGTTCGTAGCGTCGCATCAGGATTTCGAAGTGCTTTTCTTGCCGTTCTCGCAGATAGGCTTCGACCAACTGCTCGTCGGCCAGTTCGGCGGCGAATTCCTGAATTTCCGATTCGCAGATGTTGCTCGTCTCCAAGACGGTCGGTTTCGGGGTCGCTGGCATAGGGGCTTGTTCCGTCGCTCAGAGGCTTGGACTCTGAGTCATTGAGTCATTGAATGGATCGGTGAGTGTTTAGAACGATCAAATATCGCGTTAGTTTATCGACCGCGGGTCCGGGAAGTCAAAGACTGCCCGGTGGAATTGGAGTTAAAGATTAGGGGCTCGGAGGGGTAGTTCCAATAAAAACGTCAAAATTATGGTCGAAGTCCGGCCATCATACGGACGAAATCCTTGTCGAGCTTCTCAAGGTCCTGCCCGAAACTTGCAAGAAAATCGTCGAGTCGCTCCTTGGAGTCCGAGGGATTTCCCGGTGGCCTTTCCCGTAGCTTTTTCAGGTAAGCAACAAATTCCTTGGGTTTTTTCTTGATCAGAAAAAACGTCAGGCCCCAGCATTCGCCATAGGCTGCTGCCGAAGTGTCCCCTTTGCGGAATCGCTCGTCTTGGGTCAGCAGGCTAGCCAGGGAGTCCGGGGGGCGGTTGCGGAAGTAGAACCGAATTTGTTGCAGGTTGTAAGCATTGACCTTTCCGGCCCCGGCCCAACCGCTTGAACTGCGGGTATCGGCCGACTCGAAGAACGTGGCGATGCCCTCGCTGAGCCACAGCGGGTAGTCCCCCAGACGGGTCTGAAGACCTGTGTTGAAGGCGATCTGGTGGCAAGCTTCGTGAAGGATCGTGGCGATCTGCCGCTCGGCTTCGGGGCGGGAGAAAATCTCTGCAAGGAGATCTTCTCGCTGGACTTTTGCCCCGGGGGGCAAGACCCCTTCGATCCCTGTCAGGTCGAAAGTCGCTAGGCGATTGGTGGTTTGCGTGTAGTAGCCAAACGTGTTCTCGCCACCTTGGAAGTCCCTTTTGGAGTATTCGATGTAGTCGGCTTTATCGCGAAAGATCAAGGCGACGAGAGGAAACCGCGGGGGCTGGAGTTCGAGCCCCTTTTCTTTCCAAAACCTGAGCATTCCCTTGAACATCTTTTCGTAGAGGTTTGCGTTCCATCGGGCATAGGTCTCGGAGGTGTCGTAGCACACGACGAAGTGCTCGGTCGCAAGGGATTTGGCCCCGGCCGGGAGCAGAGCCAGAGTTTTAACGGCGATTTCGCTAGCGGGAGTCGGCCGCATAGGCTCGTCGATCGCCTGAATTTTGGCGATCTGGGTGTTCGGTCCGATCGCGATCAACTCGCCGTCGGGGTTTTGAACCAACATGCCGTACCTGGGGTTCTCGGTGAGCACTTCCCCTCGGAGACTCGGGCGATCGGAATCTGCAAATTCGATCTCGATGTGCTTGGGCCCGCTGGTCGGGTCGTCGTGAAAGCGCTCCGCTTGGGTCTTTGCCATGCAGAAAGGAATCAAGGTCCAGGCAAGCCCCATCGCCCAAAGAGGCCCTATCGCCCAAGCATGCCCCACAGTCATCAGATGGCGGGCTGAGGTGTGAGGGTGCAAAGCTAGGCTCATTCGAGCTCACCGTTTTTTTTGCTCGGGCCCGATTGCTTACGAAACACCGCGACGACGTCTTCGACGGGCACCACGTACAGTTGGTTGTCGGGCTCAAAGTCCACGGGGATGGCGTTTTTCGGGTGGAAGATGATCTTGTCGTATTGGCGCAGCGGCATGTCCTGGTCATGCTCGACTTGGCGACTGATACTGACGATTCTGCCGGTGATCGTCGGGATCTCCGACGCATCGGGCAAGGCGATGCCCCCTTTGGTTTCCCGTTTGGGCTCGTCCTTGAGGACCAGGACTCTGGCCCCGACCGGCTCGATCGTTTCGAACGTGTTTTTCTTGGTCGTCATGAATACCGCTTCAAATCTAGGCAGGGGTAATGCTGGGGTAGTAAGGTCCAGGAATCCATGGGATTCGAAATCTATTATGGTGCGAACTACCCCCGGCATAGAAGCCCCTTTGCGAAACTAATGACTTTTTGGACTTGCAACACACGGTAAAATTGTCATACTCCGGGGCCCCAAAGGGAACACAAACCGCGTCTTTTCGCAGTTTTTTGCAGGTTGAGGTCTCCGATCCGGACATCCTCTAGGCTATCCTGCATCACTGTGGAATTGCGGCGAGATACAAGCGGCCGACAAAAGATGTCGGTAACCAAGACTTTGACGAGACCTTTAACGGCACCACGGCAACGGGTTTGATACAGCGATGATTGAGACGATTGAAGTCAAAAAGCGAGATACCTTAGGATCGCGAGCGATGATCAAGATTCGCGAAAGCGGTTCGATCCCAGCGATTCTCTACGGCCACGGCGAGGAGAATGTTTGCTTGAGCGTCTCGCTAGATACGGTCAATAAACTGATCAAGCACGGCACCAAGCTGGTGAATCTTCGGGGTGATATCTCCGATACGGCCCTTTTGCGAGCCGTCCAGTGGAGCTCTATGGGTGACCACATCATCCACGTCGACTTCGCCCGAGTCTCGCAAACCGAGACGGTTGTCGTGACGGTCCCTGTACACTTGCACGGCGAAGCTCCAGGGGCGATGTCCTCTGCAGGCCAATTGCGGTTCGTTTCCCACGAGCTGTCCATCCGATGTCCGGCCGTCAAGATTCCTGAATTCATTACTTGCGATATCAGCCAGTTGCAACTTGGCCAAGCCATTCACGTCAGCGAGCTGAAATTGCCCGAGGGGGTCGAGGCAGTTACACCTGGATCGATCGTTGTGGCTCAGGTCGCAGCAGCAGCCGGTGTGGACCTTGAGGCTTCGATTCCAATGTCGGCTGAGCCTGAGTTGATCCGCAAAGAGAAAGCGGCTGAAGCGGGGACCTGATGTCCAGTTCCACCCTCAAGCTCGTGGTAGGGCTCGGGAATCCTGGAGCGAAATACGAAAATACGCGACACAATATTGGATTCGATTGTTTGCAAAAACTGCATGCGTCGATGGGCTCCCCAGGGGTTCAGTCCAAGTTCGAATCGCAAATAACCAAAGGCACTCTAGGATCGCACGACGTGGTCTTGGCTTGGCCGATGACCTACATGAATTGCAGTGGAAGAGCGGTCGCCCAAATCGCACGCTTCTACAAGATTCCAGCAGAATTTATCCTTGTGGTTTGCGATGACCTTAGCTTGCCACTCGGAAAGTTGCGGTTGCGGAAAAGTGGCACCAGCGGTGGACAAAAAGGACTCGATGACGTCCTCAAAGCCCTGGCAACACTCGATGTGCCAAGACTTCGCATCGGGATCGATGCGACACCAGAGAATTTGCAGACCGTCGATTACGTGCTGAGCAAGTTCTCGAAAAAAGAACGACAGGTCGTCGAGGAGTCGCTCGGCTGTGCCCTGGATGCCATCCAGTGCTGGTTAGTCGATGGAATCGATAAGGCGATGAATCGGTTCAACGCCTCAAAGCAATAAACACCGAGCAATAAACACCATAAGAAACCTACCGTCATCCTTAGCGAGGAGTAGTTACGTTGGCCAGCGCATCCTACGAATGTCTTTTCCTGTTCGATAGCAACCACTACGCCCGCGATCCGGGTGGAGTCTCGAACCGAGTCCAAACGATGATCACCGACATGGGCGGAGAAATCCTCGTTTCGCGCCTCTGGGCCGAACAACGATTGGCCTATCCCATCAAAGGTCACAACAAGGGGACCTATTGGTTGGTCATTTTCAACCTCGACACGCTCAAGCTCAAAGACATCAACCGCGCTTGCCAACTCAACGATAGCCTCCTGAGGCACCTCTTTACCCGACTCGATGCTCGACTCGTCGATGCACTCGTCGCCCACGCACAAGAAAAAGTCGTCGTGCCAATCGACCAAATCGAACGCCTCGGTGCGGCTTCTGCCGTCGGTGCCGAAGAAGAGGAAGAAGTCGGAGTCGAGGTCGACGAAGAGTAAGCCTTTCTCAGGCCCTACAGCAGCGCTGTAGGAAATTTTGAGCCAAATCCGTCCATAGATTCCACTTTGGGGTAAAATCGAAGAATTGCTTCGCTTGCAGTTCTTCTCATGGAGTCGATTATGGCCAGTTTCAACCGAGTGATCCTCATCGGAAATCTCGTTCGAGATATCGAAATCCGCCACACCACCAACGCCAAGTTGGCGGTGTGCCAAAACGCGATCGCCGTCAACGACCGGCGAAAAAACGCCGCTGGTGAATGGGTCGACGAGACTTCCTTCGTCGACTTGACCTTCTTCGGCAGAACCGCCGAACTCGTCGGCCAGTATCTTACCAAGGGTTCCCCAGTCTTCGTCGAGGGCAAACTCAAGCAAGATACCTGGGAGAAAGATGGTCAAAAGAGGTCCAAGCTCTACGTGATCGTCGAGAGGATGCAGTTTCTGACCGGCAAATCCGAAGGATCCAAAGGGGACGGAGCCCAGAAGACCGCTGCGAACAGCCGCTTTTCGGATCCTAACGGTTATGGCGGTGCTCCCGACTCGGTCCAGCATCCAGAAATTCACGAAGAACCCGTCTACAACGACGGAGAAATGCCCTTCTAAAAACCCTATTTTTTCGTTATAACACGTGGCCCCTTGACAGGCGGTTGCATCGACATGCAAACCAAAGCGATCGGGGGACTTCGCACACGGGCTGCGAAGTTGCTGCAAAGATACCGTGACCGGCCTGCATCCTTGAACCTATCATGACAACTCCATCCAAAACCACCCCTAAAAAGCGAACCCCGCAATACCCAAGGCTTCCTAAGGGACCCAATGGTGGCATCCAATTGATGCTCATCCAAAATGTTCAGCACCTTGGCAAAGCAGGGGAGATCGTTGAAGTCAAACCGGGGCACGCCAACAATTACTTGTTGCCTGAAGGCCTTGCGATCGTCTCGAACGAGCATCACAAGCGGATGGTTGAGAAGCACAAAGAGAAGATTGCGGCGATCGAGAAGCAACGACTCGTTACTTTGCGAGCCTTGGCCGATCAAGTCGGCAAGCAATCGATCAACGTGGAAGCCAACGCGAACGAAGAAGGTCACCTTTACGGTAGCGTTGGAACACCAGAAATCGTAGCGGCGCTTAGGGCCAATGGCGTGGCCATTACGGCCGATCAAGTCAAGCTTGACGGGGTCCTTAAAGAACTCGGTCTCTACACGGTTCGAGTTCAATTCCATCCTGAGATCTCGACGGATGTCAAGGTTTGGGTTGTGCCTGCAGCATCCAACTAGCGATCACTGCTTGGGCTCAACGGATACGCGTTAAGAGAAACATCAAGGCAAGGAGTAATGCTCCTTGCCTTTTTTTCTTACTGGCCTGAATTCGGTGCGGGGCTTATAGCCATCGCCCGCGGCTGTGCGCCTGTACGGCTCATCTGTAGCTGCAAGTTACGCCTCCGCCGGGCAAGCCCGACGGTAGGCTTACCGAGCGGCGATCGAGCTCTTCTTGGCCTCCGTCGGCTTCATGCCGGCGGGGCCAAGACTTGCAGCTACAAGGTCACCGATGCCGCCGGAAACCACGATAAAAAAAGTCAGGAAAGCCCCGGCGGTGACTTCGGTGCACCATATTGTTCGTGCGTCTTCTCGTACTCAGCATTGCCGTACTCGTACTCCAATCGATCCAGTATAGCAATCCGGTCCATTGGTCCGCAACTTACCGCGTACCGCCTCGTTCAACGATCGGCATCGCCGCATTTCAAACAGCCATCGAGTACGAGTACCGTTTCACTGAGTACCGTCCGCCGCGGCGGACTGAGTACGAGTACGACGAAATCCGATACTAGCCAGAACATATAGTATGTGGAATTTACCGTAATCCAAGAGACGCTCAATGTTTCACAAACACCGCAGCCCCATACGGCGTGTTTGGATTCGCTGGCTTAAAAAACCAAGAAATGCTCGGTTTCCACGAACCAATCGAAGGGATTCTGAGTTCGAAGATTCTCGGCAGTCCGATGGCCCATGACGATGCGGCATGGCTAGCCAAATCCCCGGCGTTGCGAGAAAAGCTCATCGCCGTGGGATTGGTCGACCCAGAGACGATTCCTGAGAAGGTAATTATCCCAACGCTCGATGCGGTCGACAAGCTGATGAAGAAAGCCAATCTTGTTTGGCAAGTGATTCTGGTTTTGAGTCGCTATCCCGTTTTTCTTAACCACAGAACACACCGAACAAACGGAAACAAATCCTCCCACCGTAATGTCATCTTTCCGTGTGTTCGGTGTGTTCCGTGATATTGATCTACGCACCGAAATGACGCGACTCTTGCGCCTCGCGGGCGTCTCGGGTTGGCCACGATTGTTCCACTCCGTAGAGCTTCAAGAGGGGCGGGCCAGCCGGCAATCGGAACTGCAACGTGAGTTCCCTTTGCATGTGGTTTGCTCGTGGCTTGGCAACTCGCCTCGGATTGCCCAGCAGAGTTACTTGCTGGTCACCGAAGATGATTTCGCCAAGGCAACCGGGGTCGCGAAGGGGATGGTGGGGGGGTGAGAGTTTGATCCTGGAATAAATGCGATTTCGAGGAAAACGTGTGAAAAACGCGAATCAATGATGGCTACAAATGCTCCCTTAGTTACGGAGATATGGCGGTAGCCTACCCCAGTGAGTTTACTTGCTTTCAGTTTCCGAGGCTCGGTCGCATTCACAAATCGCGGGAATGATCTTTTGGGTTTTTGTTTTCAGGCTACATTTTTGGTATCGGCACTGCCAAATCGCAACCAAGTTCTTCGGAACGAGAAGTGCGAACGGGGGACCCACAACACTGCGTGAGAGCCAGAAACGTTTTGACTCTTCCGCTTGGGGCGTAGCTTTGTAAGCAGCGAACTTCGCTGGATGCACTAGCGGGATTTTTCCAATCCTAGCCCGACAGCTAACCTCGTCGGCCGACGGAAAGGTGTTCTTTCTGTCCAGGAAGGAGACGGTTCGTCTTCGGTGCTATGAAATCGTAATGAGCGTTCGACTGCTTGGGGAATCCTTGAGCTCGATCGATGCACTGGGAAAATGTCTACACATAATCAATCTTCTGCGATGCCGCTCTGGCCGCGGATCCGTCAAGCGACGGGAACTGTTTACGGGGATATCGGAACCTCCGTTCTCTACACGATCATGGAGATCACCCGCGAAGCGGTGCTGCTACGGAACCACCATCTGGGACATGCCGCTGCCGCTTCGTTAGTGGCAAGCGGAGGAGACCTGTTGTCCAAAAATGACTTACTGGGCGAGCTAAGCCTCGTGTTTTGGGCATTGATCTTTCTGACCGCGAAATACGACTTGATGATCATGCGTGCGGATCACCGAGGTGAAGGTGGTACGTTTGCCCTATGGAGTCTGCTCAAGGGATATAGCGGACGAATTTTCGCTGGAGGATTGGTCGGATTCTTGGTGGTTTGTGCAGCAGCACTTCTTGCTGCTGACGGAATCATCACACCACCAATCAGCATGCTGGGAGCTTTTGAACCGCTGGGCCAGTCTTACTCGGTACTTGTAACGCTCGCATGTCTTGCAATGTTGTTCAAAATCCAGTGGCGTGGAACCAGCAAGATTGGCGGATGGTTCGGATGGTTCATGATCTGCGTCTGGTTCCCCTGGATCGCGATCAAGGGAGCGCCTTGGATCATCGCACATCCTGAAGTTTTCTTAGCCTTCAATCCCCTTTATGCGATTGAATTCCTGCGGAGCTTTCCACAACTCGGATTCATGGTGATCATGGGAGTGGTTGTCCTAGCGATCACTGGAGGAGAAGCGAAATATGCCGATATTGGTCACTTCTCTTTGTCGAGTGGCTCATCTAGCAAGGAGGGAGAAAGTATTTCCCCGAGAAACTCTGGCCGGATTCCGGTGATGTATTCTTGGTTTATCGTCGTCTTGCCCAGTCTGTTGATCTGCTACGCTGGGCAAGTAGCTTACATGCTTGGTAATGGAGTACCGGAGAGATGCAACACGTTCTATGCTCTGACGCCCAAGAGTGGCATTGCATGGCTGGACCAAATCATTCAGTACAGTGACGTTTCTATTTCTGCCGTGGCTGCGATCATTGCTTCCCAGGCATTGATTACCGGGATGTTCTCGATTGTTAAAGAAGCAACAGCACTCGGAGTCGCTCCACGGTTTCGTGTGTTTCACACCGATGCGCATGGTGCAGGGCAGGTCTACATTCCAGCAGTGAATTGGGCGCTGTTTCTTGGCTGCGTCGTTGTCACGATTCTATTTCAAACGTCTGGTAACCTCGCAGCGGCCTATGGTGTGGCGGTGACAGGGACCATGGGGATTACGACCATAATTTTCGGGTACGTAGCCCACTACCGTTGGGAATGGAAACTGCCTCTCGTTTATCTCGTCTGCACTCCAATTTTGGCGATTGACTTGCTCTTCTTCGGAAGCAATTTGCTCAAGGTGTTCCATGGCGGTTACTTTCCAGTTCTTGTTGCAGCAGTCCTGGTTTCGATCATGCTTGTCTGGCAATGGGGTCGAAAATCTCTGGCCACCGCTTTTTACGAGTTCGGCGTGCGTGAAGGTAAAAAGATAGACTGGCTCGTGGCTTTGCGAGAAATGCTCGATGACCTTGAACTAACTCTTCGAGAAAATCTACCAGCCGCAAGAGCACTGATTCAAGGTCGACGACGCCTAGTTGAGAGTGATCGAGCAGCGGTCTTTCTCTGTTCTCGCCCGATTCGCACCACCGAGGATTACGTACCGGTAGTTCTCAGAATCTTTTTGAAAAAATATGGGGTCTTACCGGCACAAGTTGTCCTCATGCACGTCCATCAAGCTACTGTGGCAACCATTCCACCATCGGACCGATACAGCACAGTTAAGCTTGGCAACGACATTCATTCGATAACCGCGAGCTACGGATATATGGAACAACCGGATGTTCGCAACGATCTGAAAGAATTGCAGCGACGAGGGATGCTCCCGATTTCCGCAGAACGCTGGATCATCGAGGTGGGTGAAGAGGACATCATCGCTTCACCAGATTTACCTCTGCTGAAACGTCTCGGAGTGATCGCTTTCAGCTGGATTTTGCGATTATCCACTCCTGCACATAAGTACTTAGGACTGGTCTACGATGCCGCGGTTTCGAAGGAAGTCATTCCTGTGGTATTCTCTCGTCATGAGATCAAAGTAGCTTTACCGGAACTCGAATTAGTACCGCCACAGATCACGGCGGCAGCAAGCGACGAAAGTGTTTCGAACACCCAAGTTCGAATCCTACCACCTTGACCAACGTGGATCGGTGCCAGACTGGGACATTCAAAACCCCAGTGTTTCGGCGACCCAGCGCGACTCGAAAAACGACTCGAATTTAGGTGCGCGACGCGAAATACATCGCCGCACGACGCCATGCACCGAGCCAGCATGGGCGCACCAGAGCTCCAAAGCAATTGGCCTGAAACCCGAAAAACGCTGGGAAAACCTTTGGTTTTGCAGCACGGGCTTCAAAAAGCTAATGGAGAGGACAGGAACCGAACTTTCGGGTGTTTTACCAACTTTTTGAGAGTTGCCGGGGAAATGCTTGGAAATGTTCGGGGAAATAACAGCGAATGACAGAGGTCGATTACCTAACATTCAGACCAACTGCCGAAATCCTAGTTTCGAGAGTTTCTCATCGCCTCGTCATCGCTACCGATCTCATCCGGCAATCCGATAATGCTCAAGAGCGATTTTGATGTAGCAGTATCTTTGTTTTGAGCCGCATGATTTGCATTTACCATCGGCTTGGCTTTCGCCAATGACAACCCGAGTTGATGGAGTTCGCTGACCTCTCGAAGGCGAGTGGAAATCGCAGAGCTGGACATGTCCACTACGTTGGAATCAGAAAACGGCTTGTCATTCAATTCACTACTCATCTTCTTTATATCCAAGCTGTCTGATATCGATTCGATCGATATCTCGCCCAGCGGCACGCTTCATTTCGATCAAACCGTCTTTTGCTCGGCTTAGCGACTCGGGGGCGATCAAAAAATCGATGTCTTTTGTAAAACGAGGATATCCATGGACAGCGAGCGCCATTCCCCCGCATAAGGCATACTCTACTTTCGCTTCATTGAAACGTCGTACGATTTCGCGAAGTTCGGATTCCAGAGTAAGCACAGTATCTCTCTAATTTTTCTTCGGTCTCAGCGATAGAGATCGTGTTGTCTGAGCTGCGTTCGATCCTACAACTAACTCCAGCGTTCTAGTATCGCTCAGTTTCAGAAAGGGATCAAGCGTCGATGCACAGGTACATTGCCGTAACGATTTCCCCTTGAGAGTTGGGGCGGCCAACCAAATTACTGCTCGCCACGCGAAGGAGCACGACGATACACAAGCGGATCCAATTCGCGAGGCAATTCATACACGGTGAGGTCGATTGGAAGATCATCGAAGAGAACCCGTTTTGCAAGGTAAAGATCGGCCCTGAATCCGGTGCCAGGCACCTTTGGAAGCGTGCCGGAATGCTAGCGAAACTCGCCCAGGCTGGCCCTGAATCCGGTGCCAGGCACCTTTGGAAGCGTGCCGGAATGCTAGCGAAACTCGCCCAGGCTGGCCCTGAATCCGGTGCCAGGCACCTTTGGAAGCCCGCCGAATGCTAGCGAAACTCGCCCAGATTGGCCCTCAATCCGGTGCCAGGCACCTTTGGAAGCGGTGCCAGGCACCTTTGGAAGCGTGCCCGAATGCTAGCGAAACTCGCCCAGGCTGGCCCAGAATCGGTGCCAGGCACGAATGGCACTTTGTTCCATTCGATGCGGGCGAGTTGGCAAACGGAACTCCGGCGTGAGTTCCCACTGCATGTGGTCTGCTCCTGGCTGGGTAATTCACCACGCATCGCCCAGCAGAGTTATCTTCTGGTCACCGAAGATGATTTTGCTAAGGCAGCCGGCGTGGCGAAGGTGATGATGGAGGGGTGGATGATAGATCGTGCGGGAGTATGGAAATAGGGGTATGGAAACCGGAGGATTCCAAAACCGAATGGGGCCACCCAGGTTGAGTGGCTTGCAGCAATAACGAGGAATAAGTGTTGTATCTCTCCGCAACATTGCGTTAAAAACCGGAACGCATTATTGACTACGCGTGTAGTATGCCTTAACATGTCTGCGGATGTCGTCACTCTAGTTTGCATGAAAGGATTTGCGATGGTCAAAAAGCCAGCGTCGCTCGGAAGAGTCGAATGGGAACTGCTTCAATACATCGACCAGAACCACCCGATCTCGGTACGCGAGGTCGCTCAGTACTGGAACGAAAAGACAGGGCAAGCTCGCACAACTGTTCTGACCATGATGGAGCGAATGACAAAAAAGGGCTTTTTGACACGCAAAAAGATCGACAACGTTTTTCACTACAGCCCCAAACAATCGCTCTCAGAGGTCCTTAAGGATCTTGTCGGTGACTTTGTCAAAGGTGTACTCGGTGGATCGGTCGTCCCCCTGGCGGCGTACTTGACCCAAAGCCAACCGGTTAAAGCCGAGGAAATCGAGCAACTCAAGCAACTCGTCCAGCGTCTCGAAGCCGACGCGAGCGCCCAGGCCCGTAAACGAGGCAAATCAAAATGAGTAGCAACGATTTATGGAATGCTTTGACGCAAGGTCTCCTCGGATTTACCATCTCGGTGCTCCTTGTTTTCATCATCGAAAAGATGCCATTGCGGCTGACGGCTAACCACCGTTCCTGGTTGTGGCGGGCTGTTTACATCAAAACACTTCTTTGGGTGATCTTCCCAATGTCCTTTTTTGGTTCATTGGAAACACGATGGATACCACGCGTGCCAATCGTCCCGTCCGCATGGGTGCCCTCAAACTGGTTTGCTTCGGCCAATGGATTACCTAAAGACGAAAAGGTTTCGAAAGATTTCACCGTCTCCAAATCAACTCAGATCGCCAGCGATCAAGCTACTGACGCTTCCTTGAAGACCCAGGAAACACCCTCCGACGCATCTTTCAAAAAGCCTTCTGCGTCGGGACTAGAATCTCCGAGAGAAGTATCGGTCAAGCCATCGACCCGACCTCTCTTGATCCAACCTTGGTATGCAATAGTCCTATGGTCTTTTGGTGCTACGTGCATGGCAATAGTTGCCACATATCGCTCTTGGAAGACGATCCGTATCCTGCGGCGTTCGACGCACTGTGCTCCATCGCACTTGATGGCTCTTAGCGAACAGATCGCGAAGTCTTTAGGGATCCGGCAAATGCCACAGATTCAATTGTCCAGCGCGGGCTCTGTACCAATGCTCGTTTATTCAGGAGCGATGCGGTTGGTACTCCCCTCGGACTTCGAATCTCGCTTTGGGGTCGATGGTTGCCGCATGGGGATAGCCCATGAATTAGCACACTTCAAACGTAGCGATTTGTGGTGGAATCTGCTTCCGACGTTCGTCTCGATCGTTCTGTTCTTTTGGCCACCTGCATGGCTTGCAGCCCGTCGGTACTATTTAGCCATGGAACTTGCGTGCGACGAACTTGCGATCCGAGCAGCGAAATTGGAGCATACCGCCTACGCGGGACTCTTGGTACGACTACTGGAAGATCGAGCAAGACACACAATGCCCGCCCCTGCCCTATCGATGGCGCGCTCGGGAGGCTTTCGAACTTTATCCGAGAGAATACGATTCCTGAAATTCGACTTGTACGGTTCTCGGTATCGGCGAGCTATTTCTACCATGATAACGATGGCAACCTTGGGACTGATTGTATTGCCATGGGGATTTGCCTCGCCTCGAAGCCTCTATACACAAAGCATCGACGATTTTACTCCGGTGAAAATCGACTTGGATACCATCGACAAGCCAAGAGAGATTCCCGTGGTCGACAGCCAAGGGAAACCTGTCGAGGAGTTTTATTACCTACCAGCAAACAGAGATGTAGCCTACAATTTCGATGATCTAGTGAACTATCCTATCAACGGCGAGATTACTGATGATGATCGAAAACCTTTGAATATCGTGCGATCTGAGAATGGCAAGATCCAGATGCCATTACCGCAAAATTGCGACTGTGTAGAGATATGGAATGAGCAAGGAGTAGCGTCCTTGCCTCTCTCACAACTTCGCACGCTAGAGTCCATCCGATTGCAACCTTGGGCTAGCCTCCAGATTCGCCCCGCGCGAAACACCAAGATCCAGCCGGCCAAGGATCTATTCATTAGTCGCGGTCCTATGGTTGCATCTTCCGGACACTACAGGGTTACTTTACTTGATGATCAGACCTTGGAAATCCCAAGGTGCTTTCCGGGAGAGTGGCTACTCCAAAATCGTAAATGGGATATTGATAGGCATTTCAAAATTCGACCGGGAGAAAACAAAACGGTCGATTTGGAGGCACGTGCGATTCGAGGAAGATTCGTTCTCGAAGACGAATCCAAAAAAGAGGCTTCGGATGATTTATCGAAAACCACTGCATACATCCAATACGAAGATATTCGCTATATTGAAAGAATTCCGCTCCAACCAGATGGCTCATTTGAATTTCAAAATGTTCCTTATGGGAAACACAAACTAATAGCACGCAAAACAGTCACTACTGATCGTGAAATTGATTGGTCGGTAGAGTTGTTTTTTGACTGCGATGAGCACGAGAATGATGAGGTGCTTGATCTAGGTTTGATTCCGTTGAAGACCACCAAGACCGAATTGCCCGACGCTGATGCCCCGAACCAATCAGATACAGTTTATGATCGAACGATTGATCGAATTAGCGCAAAGGGATTCGATCGTCGATTTCATCAATTGTTTGATGCGAGCGGTAAAGAGATTATCATTGGTGCTCCAATCGAAAAAGATCGTGGATTTGGGGGAGGATCGGAAGGGGCACAAGGTGCGATCGATGATAAAAACAGCAAGGTTTACCTCATCGGAAGGAGGGACGGCAAACCTAAGACTCTCTACGTTAATTCGATCAAGGGAGAATTGATAAGAGAATTGGAATTGCTGAAAGAACTGAGGAGAGGTGATCTAATTGATCGCTTTTGGCGAATCGCCGTCAATAAGGACAACGGCAATCTATGGTTATTATCTGTAAATTATCTTGGTGATTCGAAGATCCAGATCCTGGATAGCGATTTGGATGCCATATCGAGATTCCCTTCGGATGTTTTCAATATGAGTTACTCCGAGGCAGACAAAGCGATGTGGACGGTCTCCCCAACAGTGATAGCCAAATGCAATCCCGATACCGGAGAGCAGTTGGCTAGTTATACAATCCCCTTCAAAAAGATATGGACGCTCACCGACATCTTCCCGCTACCTCAAGGAGGGGCTCTGTGTTTTGAACACCCGCATTCAGATGCCTACGACTCGTCGAATCGTCTTTATCTAGTCGACCGCGATTGTAAGAAAGTGGTTTGCACGGATTTTGGCGCAAAAAGCCTTCTATACGCAGTGGCGGTTCAAGAGGACATCATTTGGCTCAAAGGCCGTTTCTATAATTCTTCGCTCACAAAAGAGTCTAACGAGCCCAGAGGACCCGTCGTCTTGGGGTTTGATATGCAGCTTAATTACTTGCCGGAAAAGAAGCTTGCGGTGGAGGACTTTCCAAAGCCCCGAGACTCAAGCCGCGTGGGCGTCTTTCCATGATCCGGTGGTCAGAGCTAATCTCCGGTCAAGCAGACTCTAAAATTCTATGTGATGCTACCGGCTCCTTGGATGCGAATTGTGGCAGAACTGGGAGATGCAAAACCCCAGTGTTTTGACGACTCGCGCGACTCGAAAAACGACTCGATTTTCGGTGCGCGACGCGAAATACAACGCCGCAGGTGCCATGCACCGAGTTGCATGGGCGCTACAGAACTCCCAAGCAATTGACCAGAAATGCGAAAAACCCTGGGAAAACCAGGGTTTTGCAGCGGAGAGGACAGGAACCGAACTTTTGGGTGTTTTCCCAATGTTTTTTGGGTAGTTCGAATCCTACCACTTTGCAGCATCTCGATCGAAGTCGAAACAATGCGGCGGACTACAGCAAGTCCAACAAGGGCTTGAGTCCGTGGACTGTATGAATCAATCCGTTGACTCGATACGCCATTTTATTCACCAACTCTGCGATTCCTTCAACAGATCTTTATGGCTGAATGACATCGCGGGTTTGAGTCGCTATCCCGTTTTTCTTGACCACAGAACACACCGAACACACGGAAACAAATCCTCCCATTGGTAGCTGCTAATCATGGCCCCGCAAGCGTAAAGCCGAATGGTGGCCATGTGGCGTGATGGGCATAAACTCGGGGGCAATGGAGCGTTCCAGTAATTTCAGCAGAAAGTTGCCTTCGCTCCGGGCACCACCGGTCTTGGCTCCTGGTTGTTCGGATATCTTACTGTAAGTTTTGGCGTTATGTTTCGGTCGATTCCCAGGGGCAATCGCTCCCTGCGGGCGATCATGTGGTTGAGACTTTGAGTCGCTGGGGCTTGCGTTCCCGGGGCGGTATTCCAAGGGAAATACGAATCTGATGGCCGATATGCTCCCCCGCGAAGAATACATCGAGCAAGCTTATTTGTTCAGGATTCTCTGGGAGAGGCTCGGTCAGGACCTCACGCTCCAAGATCTACTGCAGCAATGCCGCTACGAGGTGCTCGCCACGACCAAGCTCCCCATGGCGATCGACTTTCTCAACAGCGAGTTGAAGCACTCGGGGGCGATTTCCCAGGGCATGCGCAGACTGGCGCACTACTTTACTCCCTACCAAGCTTTCCTGGTCGGACAGGCCGAAGAGGATAGCGGACGCTTCGACTTCAGGACGTCGCTCTTGGTCTTGCAAGCCGAGGCGCTCTACAAGAGCACGGCCCAGTTCGATCGTCAAGGACTGTTCTTCTATCAGTTCGAGTCGCTCTGTCGCCACCGCCTGAAGTACGATTTGGGGCTCAAAGCCATGAGCCTCGATTCGGCTTATAACAACGACTGGCAAGAATGGTTGATGATCCTCCAAAAACAACTTGGACTCGTCGACCTTGCCGATCTGATCTATGGCCGTAGCGAGGATTTTGTCGAGTATCGAAAGCGGCATTTAGGTCCCGATTCCAAAACCGAATACCCCATCCTATTCGGTGTCCGTGAAGGCAAGATCGCCTATGCCAATCGCCGCAAAGAGCCGCTGTTTCTTTTCGCCGCCATGCAACGGCACCTGAGTTATCCCGATGTGCCGAAGCGGGAAACGATCAACGAAACCTTGGAAATGATCCCGCAGATGCAGCGTCGAATCGAACGCTTGGAAGCGAGGATGAAGCTCATGGAAGAAGAGCAGCGTCAGGGGATCGACATCACCAAATTTTATGGGAAATCGGTCCCTCCGATGATCGATTTGGCCGATGGCATGGATTTGCCGGAAATCGACTGAACGCGTTTCTAGAACCGATCGGTTCGTGATACAATAGTTAGGCCGTTTTTTCTTCTTTGATGGGCAACCTAAGTCGATTTCCTATGAATTCAGCGGATCAGGCGCAAGCCGACCTTGAGCGATTGCAGCGTGCGCGCGAGCAGATCGTCTCCCAACTTTCCAAGACGATCGTCGGCCAGCAAGAGGTCATCGAGCAGTTGCTGATCAGCATTTTCGCTCGTGGCCATTGTTTGCTCGAAGGCGTACCGGGTTTGGCCAAGACGCTTATGATCAGCACGTTGGCAAGAACGATGAATTTGTCGTTCAGTCGAATCCAGTTCACACCCGACTTGATGCCTGCGGACATCACCGGCACGGAGATCATCGAAGAGAACAAGACCACCGGAGCTCGGGAGCGTCGGTTCATGGAGGGGCCGCTGTTTGCCAACGTGGTGCTTGCCGACGAAATCAACCGAACCCCTCCGAAGACCCAGGCGGCTTTGCTTGAGGCGATGCAAGAGCGTCAAATCACGGTGGGGCGAACCAGGCACACCCTGCAGGATCCTTTTTTCGTTTTGGCTACGCAAAACCCCATCGAACAGGAGGGGACCTATCCGCTCCCGGAAGCGCAGCAAGACCGATTTATGTTCAAAGTCTGGGTGTCGTATCCGACTTTTGACGACGAGTTCGAGGTAGCCAAGCGGACAACGGGTCGAGGATCGAGCGATATCCAATCGGTCTTGAACGCCTCGGAGATCCTTTCGCTCCAGGAGTTCATCCGGGGCATTGAAGTCTCGGAAAATGTGATCCGATATGCCTTGGCGTTGGTCCGTCAGACTCGCATCGGTCAACCGGGGGTCCCTGACTTTGTCCAGGACCAGTTGGCTTGGGGCGCCGGCCCTCGGGCCGTCCAGTTCTTGATTCTTGGGGCCAAAGCCAAAGCGGCTTTATCGGGCAGGTCCCATGTGGATACTGCCGATGTGCAGTTCTGTGCCAAGCCGGTCCTGCGGCATCGCATCGTGGTGAACTTCGCCGCCGAGAGCGATGGCGTGACGAGTGATAAAGTCATCGACCAATTGATTCAAAACACGCCGACTGCTCAAGACCAACTGCTGCAAGATGCCCGATTCCAAAAACTATTTGCATCCTGAAGCAATCCGGCGGATCGGTTCGATGGAACTGAGGGCACGAAATGTGGTCGAGGGGTTTCTCTCGGGCATGCATCGCAGTCCGTACTTTGGTCAGTCCGTCGAGTTTGTCCAGCACCGTCAGTACGTCCCGGGCGACGACCTTCGCCACATCGACTGGAAGGTCTGGGGCCGGCAGGACAAGTTGGTCGTCAAGCAGTACGAGGAAGACACCAACCTGCGTTGCACCTTGCTTGTCGACGCGTCGGCTAGCATGTCCTATGGTCGTGGATCGCTCAACAAGTTCGATTACGCTGCGACGATCGCTGCTTGTATGGCTTACTTGAGTCTCCGCCAACAAGACTCGGTCGGATTGACGGTATTTGACCAAAAGATCCGGACCAAGCTCCCTTGGCGTTCGAGCCGCAACCACCTTCAAGCGATCTACAAGGCGCTCGAACAAACTCCCGTGGTGGACAAAACCGATCTGACCAAAGTTTTTCGCGAGATCAACGACACCTATCCCAAGCGGAGTTTGATGGTCATCGCTTCGGATTTTCTCGGAAGCGAAAGCGAGACCCTCAAAGGACTCACCGCACTCCGAAGCGCAGGCCACGACATCTTGGTATTCCACGTGATGGATGACGACGAATTGGACTTCCCGTTCAACGATCCGACGCGATTCGAAGGGCTCGAATCGATCGACTCGCTGACCTGCAATCCGCGCGCTCTGAGGGACGGCTACATGGAGTCCTTGCAGCGTTTCCTCGACAGGGTTCGCCACGCCTGCGCCAGTGCCCGGATCGATTACCAACTGGTGCGTACAAGCCGACCGGTAGACGCGGCGTTGTCGGCCTACCTGAGCGCTCGCATGGCGCACATGAGAAAGAGGTGATGCCCATGCAATTCGCATACTCACCCCTCGCGTGGGGATTCCTACTGGTCCTTGTTCCGCTGTTGATCCATTTGATCAACTTGGTCAGGCACAAACGGACCCCTTGGGCTGCCATGGAATTTCTGCTCGAGAGCTATCGCAAAAATCGCCGTTGGGTGTGGCTCAAGCAGGCGCTTTTAATCGCCTCTCGCATGCTGGCTATGGCGTTGCTCGTCGGAATGCTTGCTCAGTGGTTGACCGACTCGAAGATGTTCGCATGGATGGGACGAACGAGCGTTCATCACTATGTCATCCTCGATGACAGCGCCTCGATGCACGATAGCGCCAACAACAAATCGGCGTATCAAAACGGACTCGCCGCGATCGCTTCGATCGCCTCGGTATCCAAGCAGGACTCGCAGAACCATTTGCTCAGTGTTTTCAGAGCATCCAAAGTGCAGTTTGCTGCAAGCGCAAAATCCAACGCCGAAATCCGCGCCGACTCGGTCGCTGAATTGCTTGCCCAGACCATCCCAACAGACCCCTCGGGAATCCTGACAAAAATCAACTCGACACAACCGACATCGATCGAAGCGAGCCTGCTCGATAGTCTCGATGTGGTCGCGCGACTGATCAAGTCCAGCGAAGACCAAAAGTCGATCGTTTATTTGTTGAGCGATTATCGGTCCAAGGATTGGGGCAATCCGGTCACGATCCGCCAACGGCTTCAGGCGATCCAAGGCGAATCGGTGGAGATTCAACTGGTCGACTGCGTCGAGGCCCGCCACGAGAACCTTACGATAACGAGCATCGAACCGCGTCAAGAAGTCCTCGCCGCAGGAGTCCCGACGATGGTCAACGTCACGGTTCGAAACCAAGGGACAACGGCGGCCCGGAACGTGAGCGTCCGAGTTACGGCCGTCGACTACAGCAGCGCCGATGCAGACCCGAAGCCTTCGGACCGATTTTCAGGCGTTGTGACCGAACTTCCTCCCCTCCTTTTCGAACGGATCGAACCGGGTGAGTCCACCACGCGGAACGTCCAAGTCGTCTTTCCAAAGAGTGGTTCGCATGTGGTCCAAGCCGAGTTGCCTCCCGATGCGATTGGACCCGACAACCAAGCCAGTTGCGTGCTGGATATCGCCGAAGGGATCCGCGTGCTGCTGATCGATGGGGATGCAGGTGGCAAGCATTCGTATTTCTTCGAGTCGGCGCTCGATCCGGGTGGAAACGCGAGGACCGGCTTGCTGATCCAACGCGAACGGCCCGAGTACCTTCGGGATTCGGATTCGGTGGCCTTGGACAATTACGCTTGCATCATCCTTCAGTCGATCCCTGGATTGGATCCGCGAGCCCTAGCCAATTTGCATCGGTATGTTTCGGGTGGTGGTGGGCTTTCGATTTGGTTTGGCGATGATATCGCAATGAACGATTACTTGCGAAACTATGGGACTTGGGCCAAACCGATCCCTGGGGCCGAAAACACGTTGCCGCTTTTGCCCTTTGGGCTCACCGGCCCGATCGAGCTCGGCAAAGAATCGGGGGACTCGACACCCGACGTGCTGGCCGAATCGCATCCGATCTTTGCTCCGCTGTTGGGCCTTAGCAATTCCCCTTTCCAATTTGTCCGTATCGAACGCTATGTTGGAATCGATACCAAGACCCCTACGGGTGCCGAGAAGCTATGGAAGCCCGTAGCGAGTTTGAGGAACCGCGATCCGCTGATGGTCGACTACCCGTTGGGGGCAGGGCGGGTGCTCATAGGACTCACCTCTTTGGACCGTCGCTGGAGCAACTGGCCCCAGGATCCCACGTTCGTCGTGGCGGCTTTGAAGATGGTCGGATACTTGGCGAGTTTCAAACTTCCCGAGACTTCGCGCCCTGCCGGTACCGCCCTGCGATGGGACTTCTCGGCCCAAGAAATGCTCCCTGAGACTCGCTTGGTACTCCCGCCGAGCAGTCTTCGTGGCGTCCGACCCGTCGTTCAAATCAATGCGGTCGACATCGGCGAAAATTCGCTTCAAGCGGACTTTGGGGTCGATCCAGAATCGACCTCAGGCGACTCCAATCGGGCCTTGAGCAGCGCAGGAGTCTTCGAGTGGTGGGGGACGTCGATCCAGGGGGAGACGAAGATCAAAAACTCAGCTAGGAACACTCCGGGAGTCGAAGGGGAAACCGAACGCGTCACTCCCACCGATTTGGCTAGAAACCTCTCAGGAGTGAAGTTCAATTACCGAAGTGCCCTAGGAGGGGTCTCCGACGTGAGCTTGGCCGGGCTTTCGAATCGGAACATGCTCCTGCTGGGCTTACTCGTCGCATTGCTCATGGCCGAGCAGTGGCTTGCATGGAGCGCCTCGTACCACTTGCCCAAACGTTCGTAGCGTACCCGGACCCAAAGTATGGATCTCACAGCGAGTTGGATCGATCGAACGGCAGCCTGGCCTTTAGGCCAGCAGGACGTGCGCGTCTACTACCAATGGATGCGGCTCGAGCAGCTCGACCAGTGGCATCACTGGTTCTTTTTGGTGGTGTGTTTGGCGGCCATCGTCAGTTGGGTGGTGTATTGGTACCGCAAGGATTGGCATGAGCTTCCTAAAACGCTTGGCTATGCATTGCTGATCCTCCGATTGACGGCGCTGCTTGGCATCTTGATCTTTTTTATGGACCTGCAGAAACGGAGCGAACGGCGAGACGTTCGCTCCTCGAAGGTCGCCGTCATGGTCGACACAAGCTTGAGCATGACGATGCCCTTGGAGGAAACCCCGGGGCGCGACTCGAGCGGACCGAGCCGTATCGCCGCTGTACAAAAGTACCTTGGCCAATCGGGTTTGCTCGAGCGACTTCAAAAGGAACACGACACGACGGTCTATCGATTTGACCAGGGGACGCGGCCGAGCGTTGTCGCATCGTTCCAGAAACCGGTCGAAACGAGCTTAAGAGGCGGTTCGCTCGAAGCTCGTGAACGATTGCTGAGCTACCTAAGAGCCACGGCCTGGTTTGGAACGGTTCTGACGATCCTTGGCATCGTCTTGATGATCGGATCGCTCTTGGGAAGAGCGCTGGGCAGTTCGCAAAAGTTTCTGTCGTATTGCATCCTAGCTGGCGTCGTGACGGCCATCAGCGGATTTGTAATCATGGCGACGGCGATTCTCCGAGCCGAAACGATCCCGTGGCAATCCCTCTGGTCCAATGAGGCCTTAGCCTCGATACAGGCCGAGCAGATCGATCCACCGACGGCCAAGGACCAACCGCAGATCCCCACGCAGATCGCTTGGGAGACGGTCCTTGGTGCCACTGGAACCGAATCGCGGATCGGTGATGCATTGCAGTCGGTCTTGGAACAAGAGCAAAGCTCGACGCTTGCGGCCGTGTTGCTCCTTACGGACGGGAGAAGCAACGCTGGTGTCGACCCACAGAACGTGGTTTCTCTAGCGGCCCGGCAGGAGGTTAGGATTCATCCTGTAGGTTTGGGGACCGATAAGAATCCAACGAACGTCAAGATTCTCGATATGGAAGCCCCCAAACGGGTCTTTCCTGGCGATCGCTTTCGGATCGCAGGGCTTGTCCAAGCCTCCGGGATGCTCGGCACTCAGGTCCCAGTGCAACTGCGACGCCGACCCGGGGGGGGCTCGAACGTCGGACCGACGATCGAGGAGGAACGTACGTTGACCCTCGAAGGGGACGATGCGATTACGAGCCTATCCTTCGAGGTGACCCCTCGGGAAGTCGGACCTTGGATCTACGAACTGAAGGTCCTTGCCCCGACCAGCGACTCGAATGCAGCCGACAACCAATTCGAAAGCGAGGTTCGCGTTGTGGAACCCAATTCGACCATCCTGATCCTCGCGGGCGGCCCGACCCGCGAATATCAATTCGTGCGAAATCTTTTGTTTCGCGAACCGACGGTACAGTCGCACGTCTTTTTGCAGTCGAGTGGACCGGGCGTATCGCAAGAGGCCAAGCAGCTTTTGACGGAGTTCCCCAAGACCCTTGCCGAGATGACCAAGTACGATGCGGTCATCGCCTTCGATGCCGATTGGACCAAACTGACTTCGGAGCAAATCGACGTTTTGGAAACGTGGGTGTCCCAACAGGCCGGTGGCCTGATCGTCGTGGCAGGTCCGGTCGCGACTCCCAAATGGGCCGGCAACAACGGCAACGGCAATCGCAATGCCGAAATCCTGCGAGGCATGGTCCCGGTGATTATGAATACAAGAGGCGCCCGCTTGGTCTCGATCGGTCGTTTTGAATCCGAAACCGCTTGGCCTCTTACCGTCGCTTCCAATGCCCTGGCCACCGACTTTCTGCAGGTAGGAACGTCGATCGAGGATAGCCGTAAAGCTTGGGAACGCTTTCGCGGAGTCTTTAGCTTCTATGGATGCTACGAACCCAAGCCGGCGGCGAGCGTCCTGCTGACCTTCTCGGATCCGACCACCTTCATCAATAGCGCACCGCCGATCTACCTGGCCTCCCAGTTTTATGGCAGCGGTCGGGTTGTCTTCCAAGGGGGCGGAGAGTTTTGGCGGATGCGCGAAGTCGGTGAGCAGTACTTTGATACCTACTACACCAAATTGGTTCGGTGGGCAGGCCAAGGTCGGTTGCTCCGAGACTCCGATCGCGGGATGCTCTTGGTCGACAAAGAGCAAGCGATCGTCGGCGAGCAGGTGATGGTCCGAGCCGTTCTCAAAGACGCCCAGTTCCAACCGTTGATCCAAAACGAGGCGATAGCCAAACTGCTCGAACCCGGTGGCCGATCGACCCAGTTAAGGCTCGCACCTTTGGCCGACCCGACCCAAGCCGGAGTGTACATCGGGCAATACACGACCAGGAAAACAGGGACTTACGAGGTCCAATTGCCTATCGGAACCCTGGCCGAACAAGTCCTTTTGACGCAACAGACGATCGTGCGAGTACCAGCCTTGGAAATTCAACGCCCGCAGCGCAACGATCCACTTCTGAGCGAACTTGCCTCAAAGACCGGTGGCAAATACTCGCTTGGGTTGAGCGGCCTCGATGAGATCGTCTCGTCGATCAAACCACGAGAGCAAGTCAATTACTTACCGAATGCCCCGGACAACGAATTCCGTCAACGTCTCAATGCCCTGCTCATGGCTCTGATCGCCGGGGCGCTGAGCCTCGAATGGTTGACCAGACGCCTAAGCCGCTTGGCCTAAGAGTCCCAAGCTCCGTTGTCGTTATGTCCTCAGGGCGATCCCTAGCGTACTTCACTTTAGCCAACCGGCGGACTCCTATGATGCACGACCGTTCTATGCCCAGCCATGCGACTCCCATCCGTGCGATTCGAACCCGTGCGATGCACAAGACCTGGCTTATCCACGCCCTAGGGGTCGTCTGGGTCTGGCTAGGCGTAGCCTTCGAGGCCCGGTGCGAGGCTCCAGCGCTCGTTCGCGTGATGAGTTTCAACATCCGATATGGGACGGCCAACGACGGCATCAATCGCTGGGAACTGCGCAAGGAATTCCTGGTCGATACCATCCGAGATTTCGATCCCGATCTGCTCGGCACTCAGGAAACACTTGCAAGCCAACGCGACTACCTGGCCGATGCCTTGAAGTCCTATGCCGTGGTAGCTGCCGGTCGTGACGATGGAAAACAAGCTGGTGAAATGGCTGCCTTGTACTATCGCAAGGATCGCTTTGAAGCGATCGAAGAAGGGCACTTCTGGCTGAGCGAAACGCCGGAGAAGGTGGGAAGCAAGGGGTGGGACGCAGCGTTGCCTCGGATTGCGACTTGGGTCAAGCTCAAGGACTTGAGATCACCGGAGGCCAAGCCGATTCTATTCGTCAACGCTCACCTCGACCACAAGGGGCAAGAGGCACGAGTTCAAAGCGCAAAGCTGATTCGGGTCAAGCTTCAAGAGCTTGGCTCTGAAGCTCGCTGGATCGTCACCGGGGACTTCAACGCCTCTCCGAGCGACGAGCCATACCGTGCCCTGTTCGATCCTGCTGCCGCGCGCAAGCTGCTCGATACCTTCCGCGTTATGCATCCGGTCCAAGGGCCCGACGAAGGCACCTTCTCGTCGTTCCAAGCGAGCCAAACATCTGGCCCGCGGATCGACTGGATCGGTTGTTCAGAGGACTTCGAAGTCAGGCTCTCGCGAATCGATCGGACGAGTCGTCAAGGGCGCACCGCATCGGATCACTTCGCGATCCTCGCGGTGCTGCGTCCAACGGATGCGTTTGCCACAAGCGATCCAATCCTGCGAGTCCTGAGCTACAACATCCATCATGGCCAAGGGACCGATGGCGTTTTGTCCTTGTCTCGAATCGCAAAGATCATTCGCGACTCGGATGCTGATATCGTCGCTTTGCAGGAAGTCGATCAAGGATGCCAGAGGAGCCAGGGAACCGCGCAAACCCAAGAACTTGCAAGACTTACCGGCTACTACGCCGCCTTCGGTAAAGCGATCGATTTCGATGGCGGCCAGTATGGCCAAGCGATCCTGAGCCGTTGGCCGATCGGCGAGTTGCAAGTTCATCTTCTACCGAACGAAACCGCACCGGCACCGAAACGCGAGCAGAGAATCGCCCTGGATGTATCGGTTCCGACCGATCTAGGGCCGGTGCGCCTCCTGGGAACCCACTTGGATCACTCCAAGGAATCCTTGCGGCAGGAACAAGCCCAGTGGATCGATCGCCTCCTGAGCCAAGCTCCAGAAGTTTCAACGGTCTTAGCCGGAGATCTCAACGATACTCCCACGAGCGCGACACTCCAAGTTTTCGCGGAGCGATGGCAGATCGATCCGCGACGAGCCACTCAGGAGCTCGCTACCTATCCGAGCGAGTCTCCGAAGACTCGGATCGATTATGTCATGACCAATCGAGCCGGACGTTTGGTGGTCGAGTCGCTGGAGGTTTTGTCTGAGTCGGTCGCGTCAGACCATCGACCGATCGTCGCGACACTTCGTGTGGCGCGATAATTCGTGTAGCGCGATAAAAGGCTCAGTTAGCAAAATAGAACAGATCGTTTTCGCCGCGGATCAAAACACCTGAGCCAAACGGGATCGGTGAGCCGATCACAGGCTGCTCGAGATTCGTCTCCGAGAGCACTGTGAATCGATCGCCATCGATCTTGCCTACAAACACCACGCCATCTTCGCGCGGCGCATAGAGTTTGTCTCCAGCGATCAGGGGGGACGAATAAAAATTGGCTCTACTCTTCGGGAATTCACCTTTCCATGCGGTCTTGCCGGTCGCCGGGTCCAACGCTTCGACTTCGCCGTGATCCCGAACCAAAACCACCTTGCCATGATGCACGGCTGGGCTTGGAACAAACGTACCGACGTCTTCGCGTTTCCATGCGTGGCTTGTGGAGGTTGTGTCGCCCGTGCCGTTCAAGCGGATTCCGTAGAGACGAGGGATCCCACGATCGTTTCGTCCATAAGCGATCACGGCGGTTTGGTCGACGACCACAGGGGTGGCAATCGCAGGCCACAACTGGGCTCCGTCGGGATTGAAGTTCCCGCATGACCAAACGAGTTTTCCGTCGGCTGAGTCGTGGATGGTCACATGTTCGGCGCCCCAGACCAAGATCGATTCTTTGCCCTGGTAGTCGATCACCAAGGGGGTCGAATAACCGTGGTCGCACTCGGTGGGGACTTGGTAGTTTCTAGCGACTTTCCAGGCCACTTCGCCGGTTTGTTTGTCGAAGGCCGCGAGCCACGATTCGCCTTGATGCATCCGAGCCATGATGACATGCTTGCGAGTCAGAACTGGCGAGGTGCCGTGATCCCAGTACAGGGTGTCTTTGCCATAGGTCTTGACCAAGTTGGTCTGCCATAGGACCGTTCCGTCCAACCCCAGGGCAGCGAATGTGCCACTTTTGAAATAGACGAATAGCAATTTGCCGTCGGACACCGGCGATGCGTTGCAACCCGATCCATTGCGGTGCTTGCCCGCATCTTCTTGTTCAAAAAGAGTCCGCCATTGTTGCTTTCCGTTCTGACCGATGCACAGGACCGAATCGATACCATTCTCGGGTGCTGTCAGATAGATCTTCCCGCCAAAATGGATTGGAGTCGAGCAGCCTTTGCCAGGCAGGGGTGCTGACCATCGGAGTTGGTCCTTGGTCACTGCGTCGGGGAAGCCGGCGGTTGCGAGAGCGCCGACGGCTCCGAAATCGTTCGGACCACGCCAAGAGGTCCAGTCGCTTGGATCTTCGGCCCGAGTAGGAGCTAGAAAAGCCGAGCCTAGGCAAAGCGCCGGGGCGCAGGTCCAGGCACGCAGAAGCGTGAGCAAAGATCGTTTCATGGGATCATCGATGTCCGGAAAGGGGTTGCGGAAACGTCCGACAGATGTCCCATTCTAACGTTGGGCTTGGCCGCGTGCGAGCAGTTCGTGAGGGCCAATTCGTTATGCGTCTGCCAACAGACCTTCGACCAGCGATTTGACCTTCGAGCCGATCAGATCGCGTACGGCTCGAAATTCCTCGGGGGACATATCCCTGGGGTCAGGGATTTTCCAGTCGATGCGTTCTTTGGCGAGCACCATCGGGCACTCGTCCCCGCAGCCCATCGTCACGGCCACATCGACCTGGGTTCCGTTGAACGCATCGAGGCCTTTCGAGTGGTGCACACTCAGGTCGTAGCCAAGCTCTCTCATCGCTTCGATCGCTTTAGGGTTGACTCGACCGCTAGGGCGCGAGCCGGAGCTGTTGGCCTCGATTCGACCTTGGCCATAAATCCGCGCAAAGGCTTCGGCCATCTGGCTTCGGTTCGAATTTTCGACGCAGACAAATAGGACTCTCTTGAGGTTGGCCATGCTAGCGATAGAGGGGTTAGGAAAGAGTGGTCAGGAAAAACAGACGGTGGAATAGGATCACGAGCAGCAGTCAGGTCCTGAGCAGGAGGACATGACATTCAGGTCGATGCGGCATTTATCCGGTGCAAGGCACGCGGTATGTTTGTGGGTCAGGTCCAACACAATGCCGTTTGGCTCGGCATGGATCGTCCCGACGGGGTACTGGGAAACGACTCCTTGTTCGTACTCGATTTCCAGAGGCACATCCCGATGATCGAATAGACCGAGCCCCTTATCGAGGATCTTCGATAATTTGGTGGTATTCAATCGGTGTTCGGTATCGTTGGCGACCCAGACTTGAAGCACGCAGCTTGTGGCACTCCGTAGGGTACCACCGCAATCGACAAAGCGTTTCTGCACATGCCCCACTTCGGTTACATGGAAGTGGGCCGGTACATGGTTGCCATCGGGGAGTCGAATGGCCACCGATTCATCGGGGTGGTTTTCAAGGAGTGCCAGGAGGTTTTGAAGGTTCATGGTACGTTCATTCTTTCATCGAGAGGGCCGACTGAATCGTCGGCAGAGGGTTGGAGTGCGTAGAACAGAGGAACGCTGGCGATCGCTCCGGTCACGGGTGCGACGAGATAGATCCATAGCGATGCCAAATGCATCGACACGAGCGCTGGGGCTCCGGATCGGGCTGGGTTCATTGAAGCCCCGGAAATCGGTCCTGCGAACATCGCTTCGAGTGCGATCAGAGCACCGACGGCGATTCCGGCCATGGCACCTTTTTCCTTCGAGCCGGTCGAGACACACAGGATCACGAGCATCAGGATCCAGGTCAGGATAAACTCCAAGAGGAACGATTGCGCAGATCCGTTGGCTGGCAGTGTCGCTCCAAGGGTTGGATGGCCTGGGAACATCACGCGCAGCATCAGGCTCGCAAGCAACGCCCCGGCGAATTGACTGGCGATATAAGGTGCAACGAGGTGGCCTGGGAATTTTCGGGCGACCCAAAATCCGATGCTCACTGCGGGATTTAGATGGCAACCGGAGATATCCCCGAGAGCGTAGATCAGGGCCAGGACGATCAATCCAAAGGTCATTGCGATCCCCGCATGTCCGATCGCTCCGTTGCTCACGTCGTTGATAACGATGGCACCGGTGCCGCAAAAGACCAGAGCGAAACAACCGAACGATTCGGCAAGCAATCGTCGCGCAGTATCGGAGAGCTTGAGTGGTTGGTTCAGCATGAGCTTTTCTCTTTGCAGGTTCGATCGACAGAGCGTTGATTGGACTCCCGCGAGGTGACCTCTTCCATCAGGCACAGTCCTCGGTCGAGAAGCGACCGGACACATAGGTCGACCAATTGATAATGGATGCTGTTGCCTTCCCGGCGTGAACGAAGGATCCCCAGATCCGAGAGGCGTTGGAGTTGGTTCGAGACGGCTTGGGGTTTCATCCCGAGGGAGTTTGCCAGGTCGCTTACACACAGTTCGTCGGCTCGGACCAGAGCGTGGAGCAAGCGTAGGCGAGTGTCGTTGGCGAGAACTTTGAAAACCGCCGCGAGGCCACCTGCTTGGATGGGTGAGAGCAGAGGTCGTTCCTTGAGATCGATTTGCTTGCAGCATTCGGAAGCGGCGCTGGAAGCTTTTCCTGGGGCTTTTTGGCGTGGGCTTCGGGTCGCTGTGGTCGAAGTATTTTTGTTTGTGTTGATGACGGGCCCCTTTCTGCGACGGTCTTGTGACATGCTATTACACTATACTGTGTAGTAGTGTTCGTCAAGCCGACGGGCATTTGCTGTAAGTTCGGGGAAATGCACGGGAAGAGGTTGACGGACGGGAAGAGGTTGAAGACGGGAAGAGGTTGAAACACAGAGGCACAGAGGGCACAGAGGAAAGCTGAGGGGAGGAAAGCGGAGGGAAGAGAAGGGGAGGGAAGAGAAGGGGAGGGAAGAGAAGGGGAGAGAAGCGGAGGGGAGGGAAGAGAAGCAGAGGGAAGAGAAGCGGAGCGGAGGGGATGAACGACTCAGCGCTTTGGACTAGCGACTCGGACTCTTTTCGAACGTATAGGATCGCATCGAATAGGCCGGAACGAGGACCTCTAATTCCAAAATCTCTTGGGGGCTTATGGGTATCGTTTGTGCTGGATCGTTCAGGGTCGTATCCTTCAGAGTCGTATCTTTCAGGTGGGCCTCTGGTCGCGATTGGCGCACGAGGGCCTCTTGGCGCAGTCCAGTGTAGTGCATCGGGACCTTGAGCCTCTCTCGCAGTTGGCCAGAGGTCGGATTGTAGACGACAAGCATTCCTTGGGTGGGCAATTGCGGATTGACGTGCAAGCACCAATCGAGTCCCGAGGCATCGGGACGCCGCCCATGGATCAGGTCGCTCTCGAGGATGTCCCGGTGCTGTTTGTACCACCTTACCTGCTGCTTGACCATCTCCTTGACTCTGTCGGTATCGTAGAGACGAGGCCCCCGATAGCATGCTTGTACTCCGAGTCCTAAGTTCGATTGGATCATGTTTCGATAATGGTCGATGTTCTTGTCGAGCGGTTCGATCGTCGCCGCCGGCCCCCCACCGTGATACTCCGTCAACGGGACAAACATCCAGCCCATGCTCGGGGTTTTCTGCCAAGTCCCATCGTAGATATTCTGGCGAGTATGGATGGTCTGCTGCTCTCGGGGCAACGACCAGTTGACCTCCCGATAACCCATCCCGGTTTTATTCGAACCGACCAAAAAATAATGATCGGGGACATTTAAAAACAATCCCTCTGCGCGGCACCAACGGTAAAACTCTGCGATCGTCTCCCACTGATTCCATCGCGAATCGTCGAGGCCCTGATGCCCAGGATGCAACTGGCTCTTGCACGGATCGCCGGGGTACGAGCCGTCGTGTTCCAGCAGAGTAAAACCGCTGTTGCGATGGAATTCATAGAGTCTTGCAAAGTACTTGTTTCCCCATGAGCTTTCCAAGCAAGGCGAGTTTCCGAAGGTAGGCTTTTGACCCTCGGGCATGACCACATCCTCGTTGACCGAGATCGATCGAGATGCCAGAAGGGAATAGCTTCCTATTTCGATATTCTTCGCCTTGGCCGCCGCTGCGAATTTCTGAGCTTTTTCCATCATCGCGCCGCTTTGGCTCTCGAGATTGAATCCGCTGCCAAAGCTCAAGATGAGCATCTCGAAGCCGACCTCATGGCACTGCTCGATCGCTCTGAGTACGGAGGCTTCGTCCGATGCGATCAAATGCATCATCAGTGGGTTTTCGGTTACCCAAGGTGCGATGCAGCGAAAGAGTTTTCGGACGGCTAATCCCGATCGTTCGCGATCGAAGGAATCCTGGACCATTACCCATCCTCGATAAGAACTCCAGCCTTGACCTGCAGGGATGATCTGAGCAGGTCCAAGATCCGGACCGATCTCAAGCAAGCAGGGAGTCTTCTTCTCGTAATTGACCTGGGTGTGATAATCCGGATCGGCGACCCAACGATACGATCTGCGATTGGCTCCTTGACTGGTCATCCCGCCAAAGGCCATTTCGGTTTCGATATGGAGGTTCGGTGGAGTCAGTCCGACGCTCAGCGCGTCGACCTCTGAGGTGTGCTCGACTGCAGCAAGTAAGTCGCTGCAATATCGATCGACGCGGACCGGGCTTGGGGTTGGATTTTCGATGGTAATCCATTTGCCGTAAGCAGGGAGTCCGTCGTAGAGTTCATAGTGCACATCGACGCGCAGAGGGCTTTGAGCGTCGTCTTTGACCAGTCCTTTGTCCCATTTGCTATAGACTCGGAAATCGTAGAAGCCGCATTGAGTCTGCTTGGGCGCAGCGGGGTCCTGCGTGGCGGCTTGCAAATTGTCCCTCGGGTTTCCGGATCGATCGGATTTACCGATCCGTACGGCAGTCGGATGGATGCCGTTCCAAGGGATCTGGAAGAGCTTGTGGTAGACGCGCTGGTCGGCTGGTCGCTGGGGATCGACCGACTCGCTCGGAGTGCTATCTACTGGTGAGTTCGACGGTTGTTTCAGTTGGGCCACATCCCAAATCATCTGGTCGTCTTGCCATCGAACTCTGAGCGCATAGCGACAGGTTCGCTCGATGCCATTGTCTTGTTCGGCGAACCGAGGGATTTTAGCAAGCGACTCGGCACCACGGTTTCGAAGTTCAAAGTGCCCGTGTTCGCCGCGATCTCCGGGTCTTAAGTTCACCTCGATCGCGCCGTCGGGGCGGACCAAGGCCAAGCCGGGGCCCCAGCTTGTGTCTTGATCATCGATCGGATCGATAACGACCTCGACGCAACCGGCATCCTCGGGCACGGGACGTTCGAGCAGCAAGGCGCGACCGACCTGACCGGACAGGATCAGGCCTCCGCGGGCGTTTTGGAACAGAGGTGTTTGAGAATCGCCGTTTCTGGTGTTCTCATCCGTGAGGACTTTCCAATTCGACTTCGGGGTCTCGAACGCATCCTCGGTGAGCAACGAGCGTCCCTGGTCCGAAGGAACCTGGTGGCTCCAAAGTCTGCTTGGCCCTTCAAAGTGCAGCACCAGTTCGATACCTTTGGGCGGCCAAGCGGTATTGGGCGCATGGTGGCGGGTTTGCTTCCAAGCCATTCGAGGTAGGATCGAAGGTCGGATTTGGTAGCCTTGGTATTGGAATGCGTCCGGGTTGTTCTTCAGGGAAGGGATCCAAGACGGGTCCAAGAAGGCGTAGTTGGGTTGCCCTTGGAGTCCCCCGACGTCATAGCGCAGGCCGTCGAGCTCGACGGTTGCCTCGGGCTTGACCCCGCGCAGGATCGTCTCTCCGGTGATCAGATTCCGAAAGCCGATGCTCGCCGCGTTGGGGACAAGCGCGATACGGCGTTCGATCAGTCCGTTGCTGAGGACAAGTTCCCGACCACTTGGCAAGAGTTCGGCTTTTGCTTGATAAGGAGTTGGATCGACCAACCAATCTTGGGCCAAAGCAAACGAAGAGGCCAGCCCGAAGGCGAAAAGGCACACCAGGCAACGCATCATGATGGAGGTCTTACTATTTGAAAGTTCGAGCCGCTCGGCGCGGTGGACTGACATTCGTCGAGCGTCCGAGAATCTCTCTTAGTATACGCTGTTCCAATTCGGTGTCGTTCTCTTGTCGGATCCAGCCTAGCGTGATCGGTTGCCCTACGAGTCCAGGGCTTGCTCGAACGATCGTCCCATCGTGCCTAGCGATCGCGGAACCTTCGGAGGAATACTGAGAGCGGTCGACATCCTCGAGCTCTTTGATCACCTCGACTCCTACCGAAAAGCCCTGTTCGATCGGGATGGCTCGGATAAAGCAGGTTCGCCGGATGGTTTGCAGGGTGCTTTGGATACGCTGGAAACCGAAGGCGGTGTCTTTTCGCCATGGTTCGAGCAGAGTCGCGCCGATTTCAGGATAGGTCTCCATGCGACCTTCGAGCCACTGCGTCGCGTCTCGCGAGGCTCTCTGCTCGGACTTGATCCGAAAGTAGTCCTCGACGGTATCGACGATTTGATTCCAGAGAAACTCGCTGTCGTTGACGCCGACGGTGATCGGATTGGACAATTGCGTTTTTTTATCGAGCGGAATCGAAGGGATCAGAAATCGCGTCTGTTGCAGATACGAACAGCCACCGAGGCCGCTTCCGACGGCAAGTCCTGCAATGAGCCGCGAGCCAATCCAGGCACCGACCGATGCGCGCTTGAGGAAATTCCTTCGGTCCTGACACGTCACGAGCTAGGATCCTGCGAAGGTTTGGGCTTCGATACCCCTTGAGGATTCAAATCCTTGAGAGATTTCCCCAGCCGTTTTCGTGGGGTGCGGCTCGATGTGGCGAGTCCATCGGCACCAGCCTGTCCGGCGTCGATCAGCCCTGCATCGATCGGCCCTGCATCGATCGGCCCAAGGCTCATGGCTCCGGTTCCAATCGCTTTGGCAATACTCGGATGAAAGCTCTCATTGCTATCGACGGTCCCCAAGGCATCCAAAGCGTCGCTGACGCCAAGCAGTACCGATTGCTTGACCCCTTGGCGAATCCATCCAAAAAATCCGTTGTTGGTCATAGAGTCAGCCACTCTCGAAGTTGGTGTGGAATCGGTTTCGTTTCGATCTGCGCGTCGAAGATTACCAAAGCTCGCCGACAAGCCGCCAGTGCAGAATTCCCCAGGAAATTCCCACGGGAATCCTAAAGTGAATTAACCTGCGGCATTAAAAAAGCGTCGACTGGTACCACCAATCCTTCCAGGTCCAACCCGGTGGAGGCATAAATGGAACGATGGTGTACCAAGGTTGATCGTCGAGTGAACGAGGTTTCACGGTCGCTGGATTCTTGGAGGGCTCAGGGTTTGCGAGCATGGGTGCAGGAGGGTTTAACGGGGAGGAATTAGGCTGAAAACAGGCTCGGTAGTCGCGTTGGATCGAATCGATCCAAGCGGAGGTTTCGGCCGTTTCATCCCCTGGAAGCCAGGACAGATTTGAATGCTCGAGCCGATCGCGGGCCAATTGAAAATCTTCTTTGGCCACTGCGGCCATGCTGAGGTTATGCCAAGCGGCACGATTCCAGGGGTGCAAGTCGGCGGCCTCTTGCCATTCCCGTTCTGCTTGCTCCCATTGCCCGAGCCTTGCAAAAGCGTTCCCTTTGCGAACGCGAGCCGAGCCGGGCATCAACCAAGGTAGATCGAGGGTTGCTTGAGTCGCCGTCGTCGTCGGGACGACCATTTCCCAAGATCTCCGAGCGCTTGCGGCGATGACTTTGGATTCTCCGGAACCTTGGTAAGCCAGATCGGGGTAGTCGAGTTGGGCTCGTTTGGGATCCATGTCGATGGTGTGTTGACCGATTCGGCTCCCTGTGCGAGCGTCGAATACCGTCCAGCGAACACTCATCGATTCATCGGGGGGTGGCTTTTTGAGAAATGAAAAGAGTCTGCGTTGCTTAGGCACTTGCCTGGGTTCAAGATCGTGCTGGAGGATCTCTCCGCTGAGCACATACTGTGCACCGGCCCGTTTGGCCGCACCGTAGGCGGCCATTTCGCTTGGTTGTCCATCGTAGGAAACCAATTGAATTCCGCTTATGTTTTCGAGTTGATCCGGATAGAGAACCGCCAGATGGGGCATCGTTTGAGGCCGGGTCGCGATCAAGCTTTTGTCGAGCTTCTCGGCGACTTGCTCAGGCCCTCCGACCGGAGCGACTGCCACGGAGACGGCCGAGCCGGTTGAAAGTCGGGGTGTTTTCCATACGTGCATCGGCGCGTTCATGTGGCAACCGGTCAGCAGAAACGAGAGCATTCCAGAAAACAAAAATCCAAAGCGAATCATAAGTTTGGCGATCCAAAACGTGTCGTTGTGTCCAAGGAGTCCAAATCCCGCAATCTGATGACGCAGTCTGGGAGCAGATACGCCAAATGCCCCTAAAGTGTCAAGGAAGATTGGGAAAAGCCTGAAAGACTGGGCAAACCGGGTAGGATCGAGCCGAAGGCCGTGGGCGATTTCCGGATTTTTCCGCTAAGAATCCCGCGGCCAAATCGTTAACACTTACGTAAATCCGTCTTTTTCACTCGCGTCGGCTCGTCGATCGCACGGGGCGATCTAAACTGGAATTGGACCCGAGGTCCAACCCTCATCGAACTTACTTCGAACCTACTTTTCGTGCAGATATGCAACCTATCCTCATCCTTGTCTGTTTTTTCCTACTGTTGCTTTCTTCTCTAACGGGCAATGCGCAAGCTCAGGGGGTACAAGCGCCCTCGGCCACCGAGCCGTTGGGATTCCTCGAACGCTTTGCCCTGAGTGAACAGCGTTCGGAAACCCTCGAAGAGCTTATTCCCAACACTCCGGAATACTTTTTCTTCCAGGTCCTTAACGCCCAGAACGAAGGACGTATTGCCCAAGCCAGAAGCCTGCTGGCTGAATGGATAGCGAAACACAAATCGAACGATTTGACGCGACGCATGGAGACTCGCCAAGCGTTGCTTGAGTATGCGTCGAACCCCAATGCTTCGATCGAGTATCTTCAAGGTACCTTCGGAATCAACACCTCCCACCCAGCTCCGAGGAAAAACGAAGCTGCCGAATTGCCGACCAAGCTCGATGCGAATCTGATCGATTGGAAGACGATTGTCCGAGATACGGTCAAGCAATCCGGGATCGACACGATCGAGGACAGTATCCTGGCCGATGTGCTTGTCGATGTTCCGAATATCGATGAGCTTCGCAAGTGGTTCGCTCGTTCGCATCGGATCGACTCCCCGAAACTTATCGAGCGGCTCGTCGAAGAACTCACGACGATCCACTCGCGAGGATTTGGTTGGGCACCGATCCACGGCGAACTGACCTTGGCCCAGCTCGAGGAGCTCCAAAAGCAAATACCAACGCTTAACCAAAACGCCAATTACGTCTTAGAGCGGCTCCGACACTTGCTCCCTACGGATGATGAGTCGATCCAAGACACCGCAGTTCGAAAAAGGCAGCTTGAACAAGCCGAAGCGTATGCCATCTCGCTCCCGGAAGTTCACAATAGCTTGATCGCCGCAGTCCTCTACCAACGCTTGGTTTTCGACTTGGAACAAGGCACACCGGACCGTGATCGTTTCAAGCGTTACCTTCGATTGCCCAATTCGCGACCGATCTGTTCGGCAGAGTTTCGCAATGCGATGCGGGAGAAGCCTCTGGTCGATATCCAGGCTGCGTTTCCTTTCCCACCCATCAATCGACCTATCGGCAACGACATGCCCTTGATCGAAAAGTACCTTGACCTGTACTTTCAGACCGATGCGAGCATCGACGAGTTTGCAAACGTGCTCGAACGGGGGTACCTGCAGCGATTCTTCGCAACGACGAAAATCCTTCACGGGCTGGGCGATCCCAAAACGTATTATGCGCAGCTCTCTGCCCAAGCCCAGAAGGAACTTGCCGAACGCATCGAAGTCCAATTTGCTCCAAACAACCCAACGATCTTCAAAACCGATGAGCGCGTCCGCTTGACCTTCGATCTGAAAAACACTCCCGAGCTTTTCGTTCGGATCTATCGGATCAATGCGAGGAATGTACTCAGCAAGCAGCAATCGGCCGTCTCGACGGCATTGGACCTCGACGGGGTTGTACCCAACGTCGAACGCAAACTGGTCTATGCGCAGAAGAGCGACCGACGCCATCGCGAATCGATCGAACTGCCGGAACTCGACGGCCAGGGTGTTTGGATCGTCGAGGTCCTTGCCGGGGGGCAACGCAGCCGAGCCTTGGTCCAGAAAGGCCAGCTCTCGGCCATCTTGGCAATCAGCGATGCGGGCCAATTGGTACGGATCGTCAACGCCGAGGGCGAGCACGTGCCGACGGCCCGCGTCCAAATCGGTGAACGCGAGTTTGAGCCCGACAAGAGCGGGTGGATTTTGATTCCGTTTGAACAGTCGACTCAACTCAAGAATATGCTGCTGGTCGACGGGAGCTTTGCCGTCCTTGAACCGTTTAACCACCTCGGGGAAGCTTACGAGCTGCGAGCCGATTTTCTCGTCGATCCTCAATCCATGCTCGGGGGCAATCGGTCTGCCGTGGTGGTTCGAGCGCAGTTGCTGACCCATAACCAACCAATCCCACTTGCCAATCTCACAGAAATCGAATTGCGAGCGACCAGCAAGGATCAGAGCGGCGTACCGAGCACCCAGGTTTTCACGAATCTTAAGCTCGACGAAAAAGAAGAACTGACTCAGGAGTTCAGTGTCCCACCGAGGCTCGCCGAAATCGAGTGGAGCCTGCATGCGAAGATCAAGCAGATGCGCACCGATACCCTGCAATCGCTCGTTGCAACCCACAAGACGGATGTCAACGACTATGGGGATCGTTTGCGCAGCCTATGGGTTTATGATTCGTATTTGAATCGGACATCAGAGGGTTTTAAGGTCGAACTGCGAGGCCGAAACGGGGAACCTCTTGCACGCGCAGCGGCGCAACTGGAATTCAAACTCTACGGGGTGAGCCCAACGCGCTCGTTGCGATTGGCCAGCGATGCCCAAGGCCAGATCGATCTTGGAAATCTCGCGGGAGTGGAACGTTTTTGGATCCGTGGAGCGGAATTTCCTAAACGCGAGTATTCGATCCATCGCCATGAATTCGATTGGCCACAGTCGGTCCACGCTCCGGTCGGCGAAACGGTCAGTTTCGTAGGTCCGATCCTGGCCGAACAACAGCCGAGCCAAAGGGTGGGTATCGAGGCGCTCGGGCGTCAGGTAAGGCGTTTTTCTCTTTTCGAACAGCGCTCGGGCGTTGTGGTCAGCGATCGGACCGAGAAAATCAAACTCCTCTCGGGTACCATGGAAATTTCCGGACTCGATCCAGGATGCTATCGCTTGGTGGATCACCAAGCTGGAACGCAATGCGAAATTCAAATCACCGCTGGCGAGCGACGCGATGGATGGATCGTCGGCAAGCACCGAACGCTCTCGAGGACGCCGACCGAGGCGCTAGCGATTCAAGAGATTGCGATCGTCGATGGAAAACTCCGAGTCGACCTTAAGGGTTCCGACCCGACGACAAGACTCATGGTCGTCGCATCGCCTTATGCACACGCTGAGTCCAGCGGCTGGTTGCGGAGAACCCAAAGAAATTTTGCCCCGGTGCTCAAGCGGGAGCGAGTTCCGAGTTTTTACATCGACTCGATGAAGCTCGACGAAGAGTACCAGTATGTGTTGGCAAGGCAGCAATCCGAGCCGATGCTCGGGAGCATGCTCGCTCATCCGAGCATTCTGCTGAATCCCTGGGAACTTGACGCCACGCAGAACGAGAATCAGTTTGCCAAGGATGGAGATGCTATTGCGCAGAAGCAATCCGATCCGAGGGCCGCCTCGGCGGCTCCTGCTCCGACGGATTCGTCAGGGCTTCAGCCCGCCGCAGGCAACTCCCGCGATTACGAGTTCCTCGCGCAGGGAACTCGGATTCTTGCAAATGTTCCCACGGATGGACAAGGCAGGGTCGAATTCGATGCGCAGATTTTCGATGGCACCAGTGGACTTGCGATCGTCGCTATCAGCCGCGATGCGACCGCTCAAGCTTGTATCGCTATGCCTTGGAACGGACCTCGAAGACTCGCAGACCGAAGATTGCAGCAATCCTTTGAGCTCGACAAGCATTTCATCCAAAAGAAATCCGTCCGGACCATCATGGCCGACCAAATCGCTGACTTAGGGGATGTAGGGGTAACGCAAGTTCGGGCGTACAACTCGATCAGCGAGCTATTTCCGATGATGCGTTCGATCCTGATGGATCAGGAGGATTTCAATCGATTCGATTGCCTCGAGACTTGGAGCAAACTCAGCGATGCCGAGAAACAAGCCAAATACAACGAGTTGGCTTGTCACGAACTCCATCTGTTCTTGCTCAAGCATGATCCAGAGTTTATGCAACGTGTGGTCATCCCTCATTTGATGAACAAGTCCCCGCGTCAACTCGTCGACGATTGGATCCTTGGTCAGAACCTCGATGCTTATCTGGCTCCTTGGCGCTATGAGCAGCTCAATACGGTGGAGCGAATTCTATTGGCTAAGCGATTCCCTGAGAAGCAATCGGGTTTGATTCGCCTTATGGGGGACCATCTCAAGAGCGAGAATCGTCTGTTCGATTTGGAAGCGTTGCTGTTTTCCCAGGCGCTTGACAACGGTTCGCTCGCGGCTCAGGGCGCCGATGGTTTGAATATCACCGATGCGACCCGATCGCTCGAACTAGAACGCTTGTCTGGGTCTGGGGACCTCAAGCCGGGTGCATCGTCCGAAGAACTATCCCGCTTGTCAGAAGCCCCGGGTGGTATGGGAGGCGGTGGCATAGGTGGCGGTATGGGCGGCATGAGGAATCCTTCAGGTCGTGTGCTCAGCGAGGGTAAGAATTGGAATCTTTCTCTCAATCGTCTAAGCGATGCGTCTGGTAGAGACAAATCGCCTGCTGACCGATTCGGCATGATGCGAGGTGAGAAATCTCTCAGCGAATCGAACATGCCTAACGACTTACCGGCACTCGGAAACGATTTTGTGAAAGAATCCGTCCCTGAATCCCTCTCTGAATTTTATTCGAATTCTGAGGATTTATTTCGATATTCCAAGCGTGAACTAGGACGTTCGGCAGGCAAAAAGCTACAGATTTATGAGCCCTTGGGGCCGACTCGCAAATGGGCTGAATCGCAGTTCGATCGCGTCGAGCTTGCAGAGCAGAAACCTGGACTTGTGATCCCGAGTTTATTCTGGATCGATGTGCTTAGAGACTCCGGGGACTCGCTCTCGGAACACTTGCACTTGACGGCTCGAAACAGCAACGAGGCCCTGATGGCACTGGCCTTTGTCGATCTACCTTTGGATGCCAAGCCAGGTTCGCTCAGCATCGAAAATGGCCGCTGGATTTACAAGAGCGCCGGGAAAAGCCTCGTCTACACCCAGGGCATCGTCGCGATCCCACAAGAGGAGGTCCAAGCCGATCCCAAGCAGGAAAAAGCGCAAGAAGCGAAGGTATTGCTCAGCGAAAATATGTACTTAGCCAGCGCCGATCAGAAAGGCAAGCCGGTCGATCGTCAGGAGTTGGTCATCGGAGTCCCCTACCGCAATCGAGTCGTCGTGACCAACCCGTCGGGCGATCAGGTGATGCTTCAGATTTTGATGCAGGTTCCACAAGGTTCGATTCCCTTGGAATCTGGTCGCAACGTTGTGGTCAGAGAGTTTTTCTTGGAGCCGTTTTCCACGATTGAGACATCCCACGTATTCTACTTTCCCTCAGCCGGTCAATTCCAGCATTACGGAGCTCGTGCCTCGAGCGAGGGTAAGTACCTTGCCCACGCCGCATCGAGTCCGCTTCGGGTGCTCGAAGCACCGCTGAACATCGATGACAGTTCCTGGGAATACCTAGCGGATTGGGGTAGTAACGACCAAGTTCTCGCAGCGCTCGATAAGGTCAACATCCAGGAAATCGATGTCGATCGGATCGCTTGGCGGATGCAAGACGGAGCGTTTTGGAAGCAAGTCCTCAACAAACTCGATGCGATCGGGATCTATAAGCCAACTCTCTGGGCTTATAGCTTGCAGCATCGCGATGAGAGACGCTTACGAGAGTTTTTCGAATCCGACGAACGGATTGTTGGTCATGCGTTTCCTTATTTTGATCATCCGTTGATGCATGTCGATCAAGAATCGAGGCTCGGTTATGAGCATCTGGATTTCCGCCCGATTGTTGTCGCCAGGACCCATCGTTTAGGTCGCGAATGGAAGATCCTTAACGACGGGCTCGCAGGCCAATATCAGGAATTGGTCAACCATCTGGCGTATCAACCCAAAATACTTCCGCGTCAGCGTTTGTCGTTGACTTACTACCAACTGATCCAAAACCGAACGCAAGAGGCCCTTGCGAACTTCAAAAAAACCAATCGAGCCGACTTGGTCGGAGACTCCAAGACGAGCGAAGCCCAGATGCAGTACGACTACTTCGACGCTTACTTTGCAATGCGGACAGGTCAATACGATCGCGCTGGAGCCATCGCCAAGAAATACGAAGCTTATCCGGTCCCACGATGGAACGAGTGGTTCAAGACGGTGGGGGATCAGATCCGTGAGCGTCAGGCGTTGCAAAACGGAACGCTTGCCGTAGGAACCGATCCGTCTGGCCCCGAGGCCGATCCGTCGTTTGAAAACGCAGCGATGCGTGAATTGCAAGGGGGCCGTGAGACGGCGCTCGACCAAGGGGCTTCGATCCTCCCCGGATTGGAGCTTGTACAAAAAGACGGACAGCTTTGGATATCGCATCGCAACATCGAGCAGGTCCAGATCCACTATTACTTTGTGGATGTCGAGCTGACGTTTAGCCGCAATCCGTTTCAGGGCCGCAAGGAGTCTAGGTTGTCGGTAATCGAACCGAACCTCAAGAGAACACTTGAGCTTGAGCCCAAAGCAACTTGGGAGCGAATCGAGTGGAAAGTGCCCGAGGAGCTCAAGAATCGGAACATGATTCTTGAGGTCGTCTCAGGGGGCATCGTGCGCAGTGTCCCGTTGTATTCGAATTCCCTCAACGTCAATCTGTCGGTTCCACTCGGTCGCTTGCAGGTTCTCAGTTCGGACAACAAGAAGCCCATCGAGGGGGCTTATGTGAAGGTCTATGCAAGGCACAGCGACGGGAGTGTGCGTTTCTATAAGGACGCTTACACCGACCTGCGCGGGATGATGGACTATGCCTCGTTAAGCACGCAGGATGGTTCGACGGTCACGAAATACTCGATCTTGGTACTGCATCCGGAGTACGGGGTGTGGATCCAGGAGTGCGAGCCGCCGACGCGCTAGCGTGGGTTATTCGATGTTCGTGCATCGCATCGGATTTCGTCGTGCTCGTGCTCGCTGGCTGTTTGAACTGCGGCGCTGCCGATCGTTGATCGAGGCGGTTTAGTGGAAATTGCAGACCTATGGTCCGGATTGCTATACTAGATCGAATCGAGTACGGGAAGAAGCAAGAACAAAGCATTGGACCGAAGTGCTCGATCGAGCGTTTTTGACTTGTGTAAAGTCTCCTCCTCGCACTCGGTCAGTGGGGTTCTTTCATGCATCGCATCGGATTTCGTCGTACTCGTACTCAGCGAAGCGGTACTCGTACTCGTACTCGCTGGCTGTTTGAACTGTGGCGCTGCCGATCGTTGATCGAGGCGGTTTGGGTGAACTTGGGGACCAATTGGCCGGATTGCTATTCGGGGACGACCCAGAGTTCCGCTTTTTCGCTGTCGTAGCGGTAGACCATACCGGTTGGGAGTTTGGGTAGCGGGATGCGATTGAACTCGACGATATCTCGCATGAATTCGTCGTGGTTGCGAGGGTTGCGACCTTTTTCAGCCATGTACAAATTCATGGCTTGGGGGATTTGGATTTCAAAGACGATTTTCTCTTTGGTGCGAAAATACGCTGCTGCCGGACCCGAGATGATCGTCGCGGGGTTGTTCTCCGAGCCACCGTCGAGCGAGCGGCCTTTGGAGCCTACTCCAACGCCTGCCTTTTGGGCGACACGGGGAGGTTCTGCGGCAGCCGCCGCATCGGCTTGTGCCTGTTTCTGGGCCGCTAGGTCTTTTTGAACCTCTTGCTCAGGTTTGCACCCTAACTGGGGGCCAAAAACGAATCCGGCGAGCACGAGCGTTTTCAAGGCAAGGGGTTTGCGCACAAGGGAATGGATCGGGGCTGTTCGCATCGGACGAGTTCCTGTTGATTTTGGTTACTGGGTCGTTTACTTGTTGCCACCGATGCGACCGAATTCGCCCGCATCGAGGTTGGCTGGTGCATCGAACTGTTTTTGTTTGCTGTCGGTCTTCGGGTCGTAACGCCAGCGAGCCGATCCGCGAAGGTGTTCGGGCACGAGCCAGGGAATGTATCGAGCGATGGTTGGACCGGCGTTGCCGATATCCTTGCCAAAGCCATACCAAAGAATCCCGATCGCGATGGGGATCGAGGTCAGTCCACCGAGGACAGGCGGCAAGAGTCGTCGGAGGATCGAGGGGGCAGGGGGTTTGGTCCGGGCTTGGGTAGGCTCTGGAGTCCATGCCAGGGGTTTGTCCGAAGCTTTCGGCTCGGTGATCGCTCCGAGGGGCTCTTGGGGGTGTTCTTCTGACATCGCTTTATTGGGTTTCGGGGGTGCCAAGCCGTCGTGCACATTGCCGAGGGCCATCGGAATCGCGAATTAGTATAACCCGATTTCTCTCCCCTCGCACCGATTCGGCTCTGGGCGTCCGGTTATACTTGAAACTCGAGCGTTGACCGGTGCGAGTGTTGATACGAGTGTTGACCAGTGCGATTGTAAACTAGGGGGGCAAGCCAAATGGCTGGAGCGAGCAATGTGTTAGGGACGGATTTGCAGCCGTGTTCTTTCGATCCGATGACAGGTTTTTTTCGGGACGGTTGTTGCCGCACAGGAGTTGACGACCACGGAATGCACTTGGTTTGCGCTCGAATGACCGAGGACTTTTTGAAGTTCTCTCGCAGTCGAGGTAACGATTTATCCACGCCTGTCCCGCAGTATGAGTTTCCGGGGCTCAAACCTGGTGACCAATGGTGCTTGTGCGTGCTTCGGTGGAAAGAAGCTCTTGAAGCCGGGATGGCCCCGGAGGTTGTTCTCGAAGCGACCCACATTTCCACTTTGGAATTTGTGGACTTAGAAGATCTCCAAGCGCATCGCGCAATCTAGTTTGCAATCCGGATTTCGCAGGTATGCTCCGGGGCATCGTTGAGCTAGGATTCAGGGCTGACTTCGATCCGCCACTGACTTGCTAAGGTTCAACGACGATGTCCAAAACGCAGCAACCGGTCGCATGGCACAGTCAGGAATTACCGGTTTTGCTCGCGGACTTCGAGACTAAGCCGCAGGGGCTCGAGCAAGACGACGCGGCGGCTCGATTGCTTCGCTGTGGACCGAATCGTTTGCCCGAGCGTCCACCGCGCCCTTGGTGGAATATCCTGCTGAGTCAATTTCGCAGTCCACTGATCTACATTTTGGGGCTGGCCGCTGGTGTCTCCGTTTTGATCGGCGACGTGAAGGATGCGGGCTTCATCGTATTGGTTCTGGCAATCAATGCCACGATCGGTTGTTATCAAGAATGGAGAGCCGAACAGAGTTGCCACGCATTGCGCAAGTTCCTTCAGATACGCAGTGCGGTGCTACGCGATGGCGAAGTCGTCGAGATCAATGCCCAGGAGATTGTTCCTGGGGATGTTGTCTGGCTCGAGTCGGGCAATCGGGTTCCTGCCGACGTTCGACTCATGAGTGCAACGGGATTGGAAATCGATGAATCGCTTCTGACCGGTGAATCGCTAGCGGTACTCAAGGATGCACAATGGACAAGTCAGGAAGCGGTTCCCTTGGCGGATCGTCGCAACATGGCTTATGCCGGCTCGATTGTCACTCGGGGAAGGGCCAAAGGTCTAGTCGTTGCCACGGGTACGAAAACCAGCATCGGGGAACTCGCGTTGGATGTGCTTGGAAGCATTGAGGGCAAGGCACCTTTGTTGGTTCGGATGGAATCGTTCACTCGGTTCATCGCACTGGCGATTTTGATCGCTATTGCAGCGCTTGGGTTCATTGGAGTTTGGTTCGGTAATTACACGGTCAGCGAGATGTTTCTCTTTGCCGTGGCGCTTGCTGTCTCGGCGATTCCTGAAGGTCTACCTGTTGCGATGACCATCGCGCTTGCCGTCGCGACGAGCCGCATGGCTCGACGAGGGGTGATCGTCCGTCGCTTGACGGCCGTCGAAGGCTTGGGGAGTTGTACGTTGATTGCGGTCGATAAGACCGGGACACTTACGTGCAACGAATTGATGGTCGGTGAGATTTACTTGCCCGACGGTATGCGTATGGCGGTCACAGGCCAAGGCTACAAGCCGGTAGGTCAGGTGCTCTTGGGGGGCGATGTGCTTGGGGCTGGGGGCAGCGAATCGCTCGATCGGCTTGTTCGAACTGGGTTGCTGTGCAACGAATCCGATTTGCATCATCGAAATGGTTCCTGGGTTTGGCGGGGCGACGCGGTGGACATTGCGATCCTGAGTCTTGGGATCAAGATCGGTTCGACGCGGGAACGTTTAAGCAGTGAGTATCCGCAGGTCAATCAGATCCCGTTTGAGCCTGAGCATCGTTTCGCAGCCACATTCCACAGCGTATCGGATCAAACGCTGGTTTGTGTGAAAGGAAGTCCCGAGCGAGTGCTGGGTATGTGCACAGTCCAGGATGGATCCGAGAGTCCAGAACGCTATGAGCAGGAGGCCAACGCGATGGCCGAGCGAGGATTTCGAGTGCTGGCCTTGGCACAAGGAATCGTGTCGTCTGAGGTCGCACCATCGGATTCTCCAGAGCTTCCGCCTAACTTGGAATTCCTGGGATTCATTGGCATGCTCGACCCACTTCGACCGGGGATACACGAGACGATCCGCAAGTGCCAAGAGGCTGGGGTTCAAGTGGTGATGGTCACCGGAGACCATCGCTCGACGGCCACGAGCATTGCGAAGCAAATCGGGTTGGTCGATGGTGAGAATCAGGTGATCACGGGCCAGGAGCTCATCGATGAGCCTTCCCTGATTTTGTCGGAGGAAATCGGTCGATTTCGAGTTTTTGCAAGAGTGACACCTCGACAGAAGCTCGAGTACGTCCAGGCTGCTCGCCGGGCGGGTCATTTCGTAGCCGTCACGGGTGATGGAGTCAACGACGCGCCAGCCTTGCGGGCAGCGAACATCGGTGTGGCGATGGGCAGAAGCGGGACCGACGTGGCCCGCGAGGCGTCCTCGCTGGTCCTCAGCGACGACAATTTCGCCACGCTCGTCGGAGGGATAGAGGAAGGCCGGGTGGCTTATGACAATATTCGCAAAGTGATTTATCTCGCCATCTCGACTGGGGGAGCGGAGGTCATTTTAATGACCCTTGCTATCAGTACCGGGCTGCCTTATTTGCCCCTCTTGCCAGTTCAACTGCTCTGGCTCAATTTGGTGACCAATGGGATCCAGGATATCGCGTTGGCTTTCGAAGCCAACGAAGGAGATGTGTTGGATCGCAAGCCTAGGGATCCACAGGAGCCTATCTTTGATCGGGTGATGATCGAACGGACCGTGATCGCAGCATGGACGATGGGATTGGTGTCCTACTGGACCTTCGTATTTCTCCTGCCGTCAGATCCAACGCAAAACGATGTTGCTATGGCTAGGAATAGTTTGTTGTTGCTCTTGGTGCTGTTTCAGAATATCCATCTTGGGAACTGCCGATCGGAGACCAAGTCGGCGTTCCGGCTATCGCCATTTCGCAGTCCGATCCTGTTGGCAGGAACGGTTTCGGCCTTGGCCATCCACGTCGTGGCAATGTACTTACCACTTGGGCAATCCGTTCTGCATACGGGTCCCGTAAGCCTCGAGCGCTGGGGGGTGTTGCTCCTGCTTTCGCTTTTGATTGTGCCTGCCAGCGAGTTGCACAAATGGTGGATGTTTACCAGGCGCGGTCGTCGGTGAGAGTTTCGACGATCCAACGGTCGGCCCATCGCTCGAATGCCCCTGGCGCGTCCCCTTTTCGTAGATATCCAACATGGCCACCCCGATCGGTGATAATCAACTCGGTCGTTGGCGAATAATCTGCATTCGGAAACAGACTATAAGGAACGATCGGGTCATGCCGATCGACGAGGATCTTGACCGGCGCCTTGATGCGATTGAGCCAGTTCATTGAGGATCCCGTCGAGTAGTAGTCTTGCGAATCTTTGAATCCAGCCAACGGTGCGGTGACCGAGTCGTCGAAACGTCGCAGGGATCCGTAGTCGGCTTGCGCCAGGAGTTTCTTCCACTCCGGCCAGTGCTCGCCTCGGGCTTGGGCTTGTTTGCGTAAGGCTCTCAAGAAATAACTCGCATAGAGTCGGTTGATCCCTTTTTCGACGTTTCGACACGACGCATCCAGATCGATCGGGGGAGCAAGCGCAATGGCGCGATGGATTTTTACTCGGCCCGGCCTCCAGTCTCCTAGCATTCTCAGCAGGATGTTGCCACCGAGCGAGACACCTGCTAAGTTCCAATCGGAGATTCCAAGCGATTGGCTCAAATGTTCCAAGCAGTTTCGGATCGAGTCGAAACAAGCTCCGTGCGGAGGCATAGGGGTCTCGAGGTACGATTGGCCCGCTCCGGGTAAATCGGCTCGGAATACCCGGTATCCCTTGCGAACCAATCCTGCGGCGATGTTGGTCATGTAAGTCCCTTCGTGCGACGAGCCCAATCCGTGCAGGAGCAAGACGGCAGGTCGATCGCTGGGCTGCTCAGGGGAATTCTCATGGACCAGCATGTGACCGAGCGATTCACCGAGCGGACAGCGATGGGCGATCCGAGGTGGCAGGTCTACGATCGGACGATAGAATCCCGTAATCACTGTTTGCAAGTGACCGCTTCGCAAGTACCAGGGTGGTCGAAACATTGAATCGCTTATGAATTTATGGTTGGGGACCTGCATCGATGAACATGCTCTGCGTTGGGACGTTGGCGATCGACACGGTAGAAACCCCTGCTGGCAATCGAGAACGGGTCCTCGGTGGCAGCGCTAGCTACTTTGCTTATGCGGCTGGTTTCTACACGCCTGTGCGGCTCATAGGGCGCACCGGAAATGACTGGCCAGAGGATTATACTCGAAGTTTCCAGAATCACCGAGTCGACTGGCGCGGAGTAACCAGCGATTCGCAAGCTAAATCGTATTTTTGGCGAGGTCGCTACTTGGAGGATTATCAAGATCGCCAGACGCTCGAGATCCAAATGCACGGATTCGACCGATATCGACCAAGCGTACCTGACTTTTATGTCGATTCTGAAATCGTTTTCTTAGCCGCCGCTATCCCTACCGTTCAACACCAAGTCCTCGAGCAGTGCACGAGAGCTAAATTGGTGTTTGCCGATACGGTGGATATGTGGATCGATACGACGCGTTCGGAATTGCTCGAACTGCTTGCGAAAATCGATGGGCTATTCATCAACGATATCGAGGCCAAACAACTCACGGGCAAGTCGAATTACGTCCAAGCGGCTCGGAGCATCCAGGCGATGGGGCCTCGTTGGGTCATTCTCAAAAAAGGAGAACATGGCTGTTTCGTACTCGGACCCGATCTGATGCTGGCCATACCGGCTTACCCCAGCGATCGCTTGATCGATCCGACCGGAGCCGGAGATAGTTTCGCCGGCGGCTTACTGGGACACCTTTGCGAGAACTTGGATTCAGAGGTTCTCGGCGAGCGATCCTCCGTTGCGATCGATCGCCGGGTCTTTGTCCAAGCTGTCAAGCACGGGACGGCGGTCGCAAGCTACACCATCGAATCCTTCAGCATCGAGCGCTTGGAGCAGATCACGCGCGAGGATATCGAGAAACGCGTCGCGCAGATCGACTCGCTGTTGGGTCACTGCGGGTGATCGTATTTCACGTCCTGATTACTTCGTACTCGTACTCAGTGAAACGGTACTCGTACTCGTACTCGAAAGGGCGCAGGTCACAGAGCGAATCTTTGACCACGAACGACTCGATGTCTATCGACCTGCGATCGAGTACGAGTACCGCGATGCTGAGTACGAGTACCGCGATGCTGAGTACGAGTACCGCGATGCTGAGTACGAGTACGGGAAAACGCAAGAATAAAGCATTGGACCAACGGGCTCGATCGAGCGTTTTTTGACTTGTGTGGCGATAACTCCTCTTACTCGGTTCTCAAGGGTGATCGATCACGAAGGTCACAGGCCCATCGTTGACCAAGGCGACTTGCATGTCGGCTTGAAAAATCCCGCGTTCGACGCGCACTCCCAGCGAAGCGACCTGATCGCAAAAAAGCTCGTAGAGATTTCGAGCCTTTTCGGGGGCCGCGGCTCGATCGAAACTGGGCCTGCGTCCTTTTCGGCAGTCGCCGGCCAAGGTGAACTGAGAAACGATGAGGACTTGACCTGCGAGTTCCAGGACCGAGCGGTTCATTTTGCCCTGGTCGTCTGCAAAGGCTCGGAGGTTGACGGTCTTTTCGGCAAGCCACCGCACCGATTCGACCGTATCGCCTTGCTCGACACCTAGGAGCACGAGCCAACCTTGTTCGATTTGGCCAACGACGACGTGGTCGACACGGACATTCGCGTTCAAGACCCGTTGCAGCACTGCGCGCATGCGACCTAGGCTGCCTTGGTCTGTTGCACAGGCATGGCGGTATTCGGTACAGGAACTTTCACCAGGGGTTCGCCTGGGGATCTTGCCACGAAGAGGGTCGATTGGACGTGGCACAATCGGGGCAACCATTGCGCGATCGCTTGGCCATTGGCATCCCCATTCTCCCAGAAACCGTCGATGATGACCAAGTCGCTCGGGAGCACACTGTGAGCGACTCGAGCTACCGAGCCGGCCGGTTCACCTGGGATCAAGTGGGCTTTGACCCCGTGTTCGGAGAGAATACGGTGAGCGGCTTTGAGGCTCAGCAATGGTTGCCCGGCGTTGGCAGATGGGTTCGATTCGAATGGATCGATAGCGGTGTATCGAATGGGCTTGGGTTCCGAAGCCTTCGCGTTGATAGCTAGCAATTGAGCGATCCGTTGACCGGATCCCATGCCGATTTCTAGGATGGAGCTCAGGGGGTTATCAAGGACGTGTAGGAAGAGCGCTCGCTGCGAGACTGGCTTGGAGAGGTATTTCCAGTAAAGTCGTTCGAGCCAAGAGAGTTGAGCCATGGGGGTCGTTCCCGAGAGAGCCAAAAGAGTGAGCCGAGTCGATTTTGTGTAAATTCCCATCGGCACCCGAGCGCTCGGCGAACCAAAAAAAGTGATTCAAACCAACTATTTTAACAGTCGTTAAAGATTCGCCGAATGTCGATCATGCGACATAAAGAGGCACCCGAGGTTCCTTGATTTGTCGCCGGGGGCAACGGATGATTGAGTACTGATTGCTTGAACCGAAAGTAGAAGATCTGAAATGACCGGCCACATCGACCCGAACAGCCCGTTGATCCCTGCTCAAGAGATGGTTTTGCCGACATTGCAAGGCGATGGGAAGCGGCGTTGGATCAATCCAGTCCTTTCGACGGGCAAGTACTGGAAGCGTCGTAGGCTTTTGGCTTATGGTTTGATCGCTTTTTTCGTGACCCTGCCGCATCTGAGGTATGCGGGTAAGCCGCTGGTTCTTTTGGATATTGTATCTAGGGAATTCACGTTCTTGGGGCACACCTTTTATCCGACCGACTCGGGTCTTTTGCTTTTGTTGATGCTAACGGTTTTCTTTTCGATCATGTTTCTTACGGCTGTAGGTGGTCGACTGTGGTGTGGTTGGGGATGTCCGCAGACGGTGTACCTTGAGTTTCTCTTTAGGCCCATCGATCGGATGTTCTCTGGGACGATTGGCAAGGGAGGCAAGCCTCGCGGAACGCTCAATGCTGCGCTTCGGGTTGGGCGGTTTGCCGTCTACTTGGCCTGTTGCATGTTTTTAGCTCATACCTTTTTGAGTTACTTTGTCGGTACAGATCGACTGGCTCAGTGGATGCGATTATCGCCGTGGCAGCATCCGAGTGCTTTTGGTGTGATGGCAGGCGCAACGATTGGGTTGATGTACAACTTCATGTTTTTCCGCGAGCAACTTTGCATGGTGGCTTGTCCCTATGGGCGGTTCCAGTCGGTGATGCTCGATCGCAAGAGTTTGATCGTCACTTACGACATCCATCGCGGAGAGCCCAGGCACAAAGGCAAAGCGACTGGGCCGAGCGCCGGGGACTGCATCGATTGCGGACACTGCATGTCGGTTTGTCCTACGGGAATCGACATTCGCAACGGGTTACAGATGGAGTGTATTCATTGCACCCAGTGCATCGACGCTTGCGACGCGATCATGCATCGGATTGACAAGCCTGCAGGTTTGATCCGGTATAGCAGCCAAGACGCATTAGAGGGCAAGAAGCATTCTTGGGTGCGTCCACGAACGTTGATCTATCCGCTTTTGGTTCTTGTTACCAGCACGCTGTTTTTGGCCTTGCTTACCACCAAATTCGCGTTCGACGCCCGGGTCTTATCGAGTCCTGGAGCACCTTATGCGATCAACAGTGCGCGGATGTTGCAGAACAATTTCCGTGTCCGATTGCGGAACCGCACCGAAAAAACTGAAACCTACGCGATCCGAATGCTTGGGCCTGCCAGTGCTTCGGTCCAGTGGAGCGACGAGGCGCCGACGCTAAAGCCCAACGAATCGAAACTTGTTCCGATCATGATCACCGCACCGGTGGGCATGACGGCTGCGAATCATGGAAAGATCGAGGCGGAAGTTCAGATCACCGACCAGACGGGCAACGAGCGTAAGATCAGCGTCATGCTTTTGGGTCCGGGCTGAACCCGAGGAATCTATTAAGACCGGGTGCGAGACACGGAAGCAGGGAATGTGGGAACCACGGAATACACCGAACACACGGAAGCAAGAGATGACGGTGGGAGGATTCGTTTCCGTGTGTTCGGTGTGTTCGGTGGTGAAAAAAACGGTATCGTTTTCCAGGGGCTATGGTGAATATGGCTGTTGGCCAATCGGAGTGCCCGTAACTTGCGGGCTATCGGTTAACGGCAACGGGTCAAAGTTATATTGACCAAAATCGGGCGTAAAATGCACTGATCCGTACAATCGGGAGCTATGGACGATTCCAAGCTCCCTACACCCCACAACAACTTCTTTCACTACGCGCTGTCCCACGCGCAAGCAGCCAGAGATTTGATCCAAACGCACTTGCCCCCCAATTTGGTTCAGCTCCTGGATCTCCATTCCCTTGAACTGCAGAAAGACTCCTTCATCGATGAGGATCTGCGCCAGAATTTCTCGGATCTGCTCTATTCAGTGCGGCTTGCCGGGGCAAATGACCCGCCCATCGAAGGACAGGTCTATCTGCTCTTTGAGCACAAAAGCCAGTCGGATCCGATGACTTGTTTTCAGTTGCTCCGATACATCGTTCGGATTTGGGAGCAGCGACTTAGAAACGGTCTGCCTTTGTGTCCTGTATTTCCGCTGGTGGTCTATCACGGCCAGGAATACTGGTCGGCTCCCAGGAGCCTCGAGGAACTCATCGGTGGCCCGAAGGCCGCATTCGAGTACGGGGTTCGGATGTCTTATCCTGTGCTAGATATTGCTAGAGTTCCAGATGAATCGCTAGCGGGGGATCCTTTTTTGCAAAGTATCCTTGGTTTGTTAAAATACAGTCGCAGGAGGGATTTTGAGGAAAAGTTGGAGTTTCTTTTGCAGTGTATGCTCAAGAGCGGGACGATCGAGATTCGCCCCGAGCATGTGGAAGCGGTTATTGTTTACATTTCGAGTACGAGTCCTTTGATACCCATAGAGAAGCTAACGATGACGATCGAAAAGTTATTCCACACCCAAGTCGAGCCCGGTTCGATCGCTGACCGATTTATCAAGCAAGGCCGTCAAGAAGGTCGACAAGAAGGCCGTCAAGAGGGTCGTCAAGAGGGTCGTCAAGAAGGCCGACAAGAAGGCCGACAAGAAGGACTGCAGGAGGGGCTCAAGGAGGGCGAGATCCATTTGATACAAACGTTACAGGAAATTTTAGGTTTACCGGTAAGCGATGGAGTGACGTTGGAGGATCGGTCGCTTGAGGAGTTGCAAGCGATCACTGGCGAGCTTCGCCAGCAGTTTCGCGATCGCAAATAGTGTTGTTTGATCGTAGAAGAGTTGTCGGTCTTCTTTCGCCAAAGGCGATATTCATCTTAGCCTGGGGCAACGCCCCAGGACTTGGTGTCCGTATTCCAGGGGCGATGCCCCTGGCTATGTTGATTATGGCCGTTTGCCAATCGGAGTGCCCTTCAGCCTAAGGACAAGCGATGAACGACCAAATCAAGTTGCATTCACATGTTGATCCTATTGCGATGTTGCTAGGGACGACCTTGAGGAAGAGCATCGTGAACCGCTTTGGCGATCGCATAACATACCGATCCAATCACAGTAGTAAACTCGGCTTAGCGAAGAAAGAACGCTTCAACGAGATGAATGTTGCGCGGAAAAACCCACTCCATCTCAGCACTTTGCTGATTGTTGCCGGGACTGCATTTGCGCTGCTGCTGATCGTGATCCCTGGTGAGATTGACGATCGCTACTATGCTCGGGACTTTCAACAGCAATCGCATGGTTGGCCATGGGTTCACTTGCACCGTTTCGTTCCCAAGCCAAATTCAGAGGGGGAGGGACGCGAGCAACTCCAACAACGCTTGGAAACGTATCGCAAGCATGGTAATCCTCTACCTTTGATACCGATTCCTGGCGGCCGCTATTGGACCAGTTTCGAAAACTGGACGTTTTGGAAAGGGATGCTTGCTCCGAACTGGATGGGTTGTCTGTTCAACGCGCTGTCTTGTACAGCAATCCTGTTGGCAGTCGGTTTCCTCGTCGAGCTCAGGCGAAGGAAACGAAATTCATTTTGGCAAGTCTCGCTACCAGAACTGCTTGGCATCTTCGTTGCCGTGGCCGTCATCGTTACCTTAGTGACCGAATCGGTCAGACAAATCCAACGCGAAGCGAAAGCTCGGCAGTTGCTGGTCGAGCCCCAAGCAACTCGCTTCGTGTTCATTGATGCGGCACCAGTGTGGTTGAGAAAACTGACAGACAACAGTCGGTTCCTCCAAGTTCGAGTAGTAGGGACTGAACCGGTACCGCTGGGGTGGCGTGTGCAGGAAGTCCAATTCGAAGATCAAGGCCTGGGATGGTTCAAGAATGCCGCAGAATGTTCGAAGTGCTTGGAAAGCTTTCCTTACATGACGACACTAGACCATTGGAACTCCGGTAGCCAAAGCCTTGAATTGGTGGCGAATGCTCCCGCTGAAAACATTCAACGCATGTCGCTTTTTCCAGCTTATTCTGTTAGCGATAAGGACTATCGATTCCTCGGTCGATTCAGCAATCTGGAAGTGCTTTGCTTACGAGATATCGACCTGGGTAAGGTACGTTTCGATTTCCCGGTGCTACCAAAGTTGGTCGAGATATGTATTGATGAGAACCGGGTGACACCGCGCGTGCTGGAATGGCTTCGCCAGCAACCGCGATTAAAACGCGTAAAGCTATGGTCGGCGTTTTCTATCAATGAAAGCCGATGGCACGAGGTTCAGTCGGCGCTACCGGGTATGACGATCCAAGATCGCCTTGGGGACGTTCATCCCTAGATTACAAAAAGCTCGCTTGCGGGGATAAGAAAATCGAAGGCCTGATCTTCTTCGATCGATGGCGTCAATTGGCCGTCATAAATCAAGACGGTTCGAATCGATTGATTCTTTGGCAGTTTAATCGCACCGATTTTGCGGTCGACTTCCTGAATGACTGAGGTGCTGATCTGGCTTTTGAATTTGATTTCACACAGATAAACGGATCGCTTGGTTTGGATCAAAAGATCGATCTGACATCCCTGCTGGCGCAGAGTTTTGCTCTGGCGATAAGGGCCGGCGTAAAGAACTGCATGGTGGGGAATCCGAAGTTGTTCAAAGACTGCACCCAGGTTCTCCATGACAAGATTTTCGAATTGAAGGCCCATGATCGTGTCCCACTGGTCGAGTTGTTCTAAGGCGGTTGACTTAAAACGACCTTTGATGATCTGGGCGCGATGAGGCTCGACGTACTTCAGGTAGAAACGAAGGTAATTATCGATCCGCAAAGAACGACGACGGTTCGGTCCCGACGCGAAAACAAGCTATCCCATGCATTCTTGAGGTAGCCCGCGAAATCAGGTTCACCAATACCCATCCATGAGATCTCATCGAATAAAACGACGACGGTTCCTTTAGGCGGCAACTGACTTGCCAGAAGCTGAAAGGCAGTTGACCAGTTATCCAGGGGCAATTGCGGTGCCTTGGACTGTTTCGAGAGTTGCTCGGAAAATGCCGTCAACTGCTCTTTTTTGGTTAAACCCGGACGTGGTGGAAGGCCCGAGAATTCGAAGAAGGCATTTGCCTGTTTGGCGCACTGCTGAATGAATCGGCTCTTTCCGATCCGTCGTCGCCCGTGGCATGTTACCAGCGAACTGTTTTTCTTCTCAAGGAGTTCACGAAACTCCGCTTGCTCCCGCTCCCGGCCGATAAAGGTGTTCATGTCGATTCGGTGCCTAAAACAAAGCTGTTCGTTTTGGCACATTTTCGCCATCTTGTCGTTTTCGTGCCATCAGTAAAGAACCCGATTCTGGCACCAAAGCGACATTTCGTCAATAACCTAAGACCAGTCACGGAAGTATCGCGTGCATTCCTCGACATCATTCGGATATTGCAACCGTATTTCGAACCGCTTCACTGAACATTGTCTTGTGATACCACACCAAAAAGCCAAGACCGATCCGATTGAGATCGAGGACACGCCAGCGAGTCGGCGTCTGCGGATCTTGGAATTGCTCGGCGATGGCGGGAAGCTGCGATCCACCTGCATTGCAAATCACTTGGGTTGCAGCCTCAAAACCGTCAAACGCGAGCTCGAAACCCTCCGCTTGGCCGGCCGCATCGAGTTCATCGGTCCGAGCAAAACTGGGACATATCAGCTGGTGGGAACGTGGATGCGATGTTGGATTTGCTACAATTTCATCATCGTTCGTTCGAACCGGTGGCTAATAGAAGACGTCATATAGACAATTCAAAGCAATTACATAAATCATGTTCCAGGCGATATTTAAATGTGTTATTGCTCTATCACTTTTGATGGGGGGTTGGGCCAATACTTCTAACGCTCAGCCCCCCAAGGAGCTCACCAACAGCATCGGGATGAAGCTGGTGCTGATCCCTAGAGGGACATTCATGATGGGCTCACCCGAGAGCGAGCAAGGCCGTAAAGAGGACGAGAACCAACACGATGTGACGATAAGCAAGGACTATTACTTAGGCGTGACGGAAGTCACCCAAGGGCAATACGAAAAGGTGATGGGAACTAACCCGAGTTACTTCCAGAGGCAAGGCGTCCGCAAAAGCGATACTTCGACGTTTCCAGTCGAGCACGTTTCTTGGGAGGATGCTGTCGAATTTTGCAAGAAGCTTTCATCATTATCCGACGAGAAGAATGTAGGTCGCATGTATCGCTTACCGACAGAGGCGGAATGGGAATACGCTTGTCGCGCTGGCAGCAAGACTGCGTATTTTTTTGGTGAGGATTCGAAATCACTCGGTGACTATTCGTGGTTTGGTGCGAACAGTTATAGCATGATGCATCGGGTTGGCATGTTGAAACCAAATGCCTGGGGGTTATACGACATGTATGGGAGCGTTTGGGAGTGGTGTAGCGACTTGTACGGTGAGTATCCCCAGGGGCCGGTCAGCGATCCAAGTGGTCCAACAGAGGGCTATCACCGCGTACGCCGTGGTGGCAGCTTCGACTTGCCAGGCGGATGCAATCGGTCGGCGTCACGGTTTCGAGACACTCCCTCGTGGCAACTCGTCAACTCCGGTTTCCGCGTTGCCCTGAGTCCATCCGGAATCCCCAAGTCGCCGGAGGCGGACAAGTAGAGCTTCCAAATTGAAAACGATCAGTGTCATTGTTCGCTTGACCCTATAAATCGAAATTGTGACCCTGTAAATCGGGCTGCAAAGAAGTTGCAAGTTCGGCTTGATAGATAGTGTTTCGAGTCGTCTCAAACAATGAAATCGGCGCGCGTCGTATTTCGCGTCGCGCGTGGTATCGAAGTGCGAGTTTTCCATGGGATTTGTAGGTTTGAAGTGGACCCCATTATTCGGACCACGGAACATACCGAACACACGGAAGCAAGAGATAACGGCAAGAGGATTCGTTTCCGTGTGTTCGGTGTGTTCTGTGGTTGAAAAAGACAGGGGATCGCGGCTGAGGTTTGTCGATCAATGCGATTGCTACCTTTGGCACGTCGATGTTTTCCTGGGTTTTCGCTCTTGATCAGCGAGCTCCCTCGGATGGTATAATGGGCCGGTACACCAACCTAAGTCCTTCAATAGCCGATCGGTTCGAGACGGAGAATTTCCAGAGCCGGATCAGGAGAAAACTATGCTTGATATTGTCGGGGGGCGCTTAAGCACCCATTGCGATCGTCGCCAGCGGCGTCACTTCCTGAAAATCGGTGGGCTCGGACTCGGTGGGTTGTCGCTCCCTGGAATCCTGCATGCCCAGGACTCTGCCCCTTTGAACCCCAAGCGTTCGTTGGGGCACAAGGCGGTGATCATGGTCTATCTTTCGGGAGGCCCGTCGCATCAGGACATGTTTGACTTGAAGGTCGATGCACCCGTAGAAATTCGTGGGACCTTCCAACCGATCTCGACGAACGTTTCCGGGATACAAATCTGCGAACATATGCCCAGGCTCGCGAAGATCATGGACAAGGTAGCGATCGTGCGTTCCTTGCACGGCTGTCCGGATCAGCACGCCTCGGACTTGTGCATGAGCGGATATCCCATGGGTGCCAATGGCAGACAAGACAACCACCCATCGCTCGGGTCGGCAGTTGCGAAGTTGCAAGGTTCTGTCGACCAAGCCGTACCGCCGTTTGTGGGGCTTTCGATCAAGACCAAGCATGATCCGTACAGCAATCCGGGTTACCCAGGGTTTCTAGGACCTGCTTATGCGCCGTTTCAGCCCGATGGAGAGGGCATGGCCAATATGCGTCTGGAAGGAATCAGCCTGGATCGTCTTCGAGATCGACGCGGGTTGCTCCAAAGTCTCGATCGATTCCGCAGCCAGGTCGACCTAAACGAAGGCTATCGAGCAGCCGATACCATGACCCAGAAAGCCTTTGACGTGTTGACTTCGAGTCGGCTGGTTGAAGCCCTCGATTTGGAGAGGGAGGATCCTGCCGTGAGGGATCGCTATGGTCGCGGGAGTCGTGATCCGGCGTTTGGTGAGGATGCAGGTCCGCATTGGATGGATCAGTTCCTGACCGCGAGGCGATTGGTAGAAGCCGGGGTTCGCTGCGTGACGCTTTCCTTTGGAAGTTGGGATCGCCATCACTCAAACTTTGAAAGATTGCCGACGCAGCTTGCGAAATTCGACCAAGCCATCACGGCGTTGATTGAGGATCTTCACGAGCGGGGACTCGATCAAGACGTCAGCGTGGTCGCTTGGGGCGAATTCGGACGAACCCCACGAATCAATAAAGACGGGGGGCGAGACCACTGGCCACAGGTCTCCTGTTGTCTCTTAGCAGGAGGCGGAATGCGAACTGGCCAAGTCATCGGTTCGACCAATCGTTTTGGCGAGGTCCCACAGGATCGCCCTGTCCATTACCAAGAAGTCTTTGCGACGTTGTATCATCGGTTGGGAATTGACGTGAGCACCGCGACGATTCCCGACTTTTCCGGTCGCCCTCAGTTTCTGGTCGATCGACACTTGCCCATCAAAGAGCTCATATAGGCCAGGCCAGCGAGCGGCGGCTTTGACAAAAAACTCTGGCAAAAAGCTCCGGGGCTGTCCCCGGGATTCTGCCATACTTCATGTGTCGCCCTCCGGGCTAAACCAAACAGCCGGATCTCTGCGGTAGATCCTCTATCGAGCAGCTTTACCCGCGGTTCTCCATCTGACGCCCCCCCGCCCATTCTGGTCCGTCAAAGCCTCAGGGGTGAAGGGGAGCCAAGCAGTTGGCGGCTTGTGCTTTGCTCGGTGCTCGACCATACTTTTGCCGATGGATGGCAAGAGCGATGGACAACATTAGAACCCCACGAGCGAGCGCAAAATGGATGGCGAAGATTTCGAGTTAGTGATCAAAAACCAATCCTCGACGGGGCTTCAGGCGGTCCTGATTTACCAGGGGCAGAGCGATCCATTCGCCTTCTTTTTCGGCCACAAGATCACCCAGCAAGAGTACTCAGGGAGTCTCGTGTTCCTCGATCCGGCCGAGTCGCTCGAGGATCTACCTTGGGAACCGGTGGTACTGAACATCGCCGGAATCCTAGATGCGAACTTGGGACTGCAATTGTTTGACGTCGAAGTCTTATGTCGCTTTGATCCCGTTGAAGTTCCCCAGCCACAGATGCGCCAAAATAGGATCTCCCGGACGACGGTCGATTTCGAAAGCTATGAACTGCAAATCGAAGCGATTGAAACCGAGGTCTTCGAGCAATTCGATCAGCAAGGAGAAGTCCCCGATGACCAGTCCTACTGGCCGGTCGCCAAGGCCGAGTGCTTGATGGATTCCGACCCCCCGGTGATCGCAGTCCTGATGCAGGACGAGAGTTTGTGCACCGACGAACACACCCAACACTTCGTCAATTGGTTAGCCCATAGCATGCAATGGCCCAAAGAGATCGAGGTGACGGTTTGTATGCCCGCTCGAAGTCTGGGTAGGCTGGAACTTGAGGTTCCTTCGGAGTCGTGAGTTTCGCTTGGCCGATGCGGCTAAGCGGTCGTCCACCCCTGGAATCTGCACCCGAGAATGAATGCTGGATGAATGCATAGATGAATGCTAGCATTTGCCTCTGAAGAAGAGAAACTTGGAATCTCAGGCAGGGCGTTTAAGGCGATCTTGCACCGAAAATTGGGCATCAGGTAGACTTTTGGTTATGAGAAGACCAACCATTACGATCGATGCCTCCCACACGTTGGGTTCCGGAAAAAACACCGGCATAGAACGCGTGGTTCGCAACCTATGCCGAGAACTTCCTTCGGTCCTTCAAGAGCGTGGTTGCCCTGGACTGCAGATCGCAACGCACTTTCAAAGTCGTTTTTTGGAGGTCGATCCTGGCTTGGAGCAAAGCCTGCAGTTCCTTTCCACTTGGGAAAGAAATGCCGGAGAGTTCGTTCCAGGTTGGATCCAAGCTATCCCAAAGTGGATCGCAGCCTCGAGCCACTCTGCGAAGCTTCGTAAGTGGATGGATCCTCGGCCAAGTCACCTTGGAATTTACAAGTTGCCGCACCACGTTGTCCGGTGGGGCGGTTTGACACGCAAAGTGCTCGAGGGAAACGCCATCGAGCCTAGCGCCGATCGAATCCTCATCCTGCCGGATGCTTATTGGACTCGCAGGGGCATATGGAAGACGGTCGAAGCTCATCGGAAGGCCGGAACGATGATCGCCACGGTGGTCTATGACTTAATTCCATTGACGCATCCAGAGTATGTTGGAAAGAAACGGAGTGATAAGTTCCAAAGCTATCTCGATCAGGTCGTTCGGAATTCCGATACGATCATTGCGATTTCCAAGACGGTGCGGGATGACGTAAAGCGGTATATCGAGGCTCAAACGGATCGCTCTGCGATGTGCCAAGATGTACGAGCCTTTGTCTTGGGGGCTGAGTTGAGCGTTCCAGAATCTGGGACTACCGCACAATCCATTCGCCCGATAGTCAAAACCTTGTTTCATGCCTCGAGCCCTTATCCACCTTACTTGATGGTCGCCAGTTTTGATCCGCGAAAGAACCATACCCAAGCTCTCGATGCGTTTGAGTTGCTCTGGAAATCGAACCCGGAATTGCAAATCTGTTTTGCAGGTCGGAGTGGTTCAAGGTGTGATGATTTCATGCGTCGCATCGAGCAGCACCCAAAACTCAACCGTGGACTTTGGGTTTTTCACGATTTAACGGATAGGGAATTGCATCATGTCTATGAGCATTGCTCAGGTGTGTTGCTACCATCGATCGTCGAGGGCTTTGGACTTCCCATTGTCGAATCGCTTTGGCATGGACGGAAAACCTTTGCTTCCGATACGCCGATCCATCGCGAGGTAGGTGGTAAGTGTTGCGAGTATTTCCCTTTGCACGATCCAATGGCACTCTCCAATCAGATTCAGGCTTGGGAGTCGCTGCGAACGGCTGGATCTAGCACGGGAGGGATCCATGGTGCGGAGGATTGGTCCAAGCCGACGACTTGGCGTCAAAGTGCGACGCAGTTGCTCGACGCAGTACTCGATGGTTTCGCTCAGCGGGTATCGATACCCCAAAGGCAGGCAGCCTAAGCGACCATGTTATGCAGGCCCTCGGCCTACCCCCCCGCGGAGCTAAGCCGTTGACCTTATCGCCCTCTTTGTAGGTTCATCCGAATCGTGAGCGTTCTATGAGCGATGGTAACTTTGAATCGGCCGACGATCTAGCCAGAGAGCAACCGCTGCTGAGGGGATCGGTCTGTTTGAGTTGCCGGGATCATCGGACGATCGTCAGTGGACGCGGGTCTGTTTTCCTGTTGTGTCAATCGGATCATACGCCACCGCAGTGGCCGAAGTACCCTCGACAACCCCTCCACAGTTGCCCTTATTGGAGTGAAGCGACCTTGGCCGGTCCTGAGGATCCCGATTGAAGCACTCAGACAAAGCGGATTTTTGAAATACCCAGACAAAGCGGATTTTTGAAACACAGAGACACAGAGAGCACAGAGAGGAAGAACGAGGGAGAACCAGAGAGAGGAAGAACCAGGGAAGTGAAAGGCGGGTAGGGAATCAAACGGTAGGGTAAGAAGAGTGCGGTAGGGTAAGAAGAGCAGGGGCCGGCTGGGTCGATCGGTTGGGATCGTCGTTACGACGGAGGGTCGAAATTCAAGGTAGGCACCCCATTGCGCAGCGACCATATAGCTGCGGCAGTACGATCGCTGATTTTGAGCTTTCGCAGAACGTTCTGAACGTGCTCTTTGACGGTCTCTAGACTTATGCTCAGTGACTTGCTGATGTCTCGGTTGCTCAGCCCTAGCGAAAGATGGATGAGAATTTGGTGCTCTCGTTTTGTCAGTGGAACTGGAATCGATTCGGCGGGTTTATGATGCCCAGTGAGGAATGTTTTGGCTAAGCCTACGAGTGATTCGGGCATCCGATGTCCTGTTCGGACCGATTCGCAAGACTGAATAAGTCGCTGAACGGAGTATCGTTTGGGGATATAATCCCAGGCGTTCAGGGCGCTTGCTCGCGCCACATGCGTGGGGTTTTCGTCGTAGGAATAAATGATCCATTTGCTTTCGGTGTATTTTCCTATCAGTTGATGGCATCGTTCGAGCAGATCGAAATCCCCTACGCGCAATTCCGAAATCAAAACATCGCACGGGGTATTCTCTAAGAACGTTTCGATTTGCGAGTATTGATCGAGCGAGCCGACCATCTCATGGCCAGCAGAACTTAAAGCGTTCTTTAAACCATAGATGCAGATCGGATTATCGTCGATGCAGCAGACGCGTAACGACATTGGTACAGCTCAGATCGCCTTGCGGAGAATCTGATCGGGTGGATGATGAGGAGAGAATAAAGGGATAAGGCTGGGGGAATTGCAATACCCCAGATTTTCAATAGTCTAACAAAAGAGAAAACGTCTATTGCCCTAAAGTATCGAATTTCGAGTGCAGCAAAGAAAAAATCTGGGAGGTCCGATCGAGCTGTACGGGTCGATCGAAAATCGGATCGAGGATCTCGCAGGAGGGTCTATTTCCTTGATTTTCTCAATCCGAGTGGATCGTCGCTGTCGCTAAGAGGGGCTGGCAGAGGGGCTGCTTGTGGCCGAGTTCCCGGAACGATTGGCGGAGGAACAGCGGTCGGTCGGGAATCCCGCAAGGGGGCTTCACCTTCGGCGGCTGCGGAGGATTGGTTCAGAGCATTGATGACGATAAGGATGTCGAGCGGGGTGACTTGGCCGTCTCCATCGACATCAAAATCGTTGCTTGCTTCCCCCTCCGATGGGGGTTTGATTTGACCAGATCCTTTGGTATTGATGTAGTTGATGATGATCAAGGGGTCGAGCGGTGTTACGGACCCGTCACGGTCTACATCGGCCGGGTTGGAATCGTTGTGGAAGGGTGTGGGATCTTTGATGATGAAGATCCGTTCGGCGCGTTCGATGGAGTCTCCATTGGTCCTTGAGCGTGCAGTCAGAATTAGATCGATCCATCCGGGAGCTTGATAGGGTATCATCGCGGCATTTCGAACCTTGAGGGTTGAGCCGGAGATTTCAAAACGGTTATCCGAAACGGAGTAATCGAAGACTTCGTTTGCGTCAGGATCGATGATCGAAAGGCTGCCTAGGACGTAGCCTGGTCGATTTTCTGGAATGGCAAGAACACCGCTGTAGAGTAGGCCTTGGGGTGCATCGTTAACGGCCTGAATTTGGATTCCTACGGTTTGCGGTGTCGACCAAGAGCGTCCGTCGTAGGCTTGTACGACGATTTGATCTTGGCCGTCTGCATTCGGATTGGGGGTAAAGATTCCACCGACGTTCGAGGACCAGGAGACGGAACCGAGTTGGCCGTTGCTCACGAGGATATAATGCACCGAGTCGCCGTCGCCGTCGCTGGTAGCTTGGGTCCAATCGGAAGTATGGATGGATTTGGGTGAGTCTTCTGTCGCTTGGACACTCGGTAGACTTCTGAGCACGGGTGGATTGTTTTCGGACCGATTTCGAATACCGATTGCGACTTGCTCGATCGCTTGGTCGAGGACCTGTGCGATGGTTTTGTTGGTGAGGCTAAGGGCGTGGCGATAGATTTGTCCGTCTCGTAGTCCAATGAGCGTATCGTTTTTGAAGCCTAGGGAGAGTTGTATTCTTGCGGATTGATCGGCGTTTCCTGCATCGGCCAAAAGGACATCGAAGGCTATGAGGCCTTGGGTGAGTGTCCAACCGATCAATCTTGAGGGATTTGCATTTGAGAGCGCCCAGAGAAGTCCTCTGCTAGCGTCGAAGGCACTCGGTCCTGTGGCGTTCTGGAGGACTAGAGTCGTTGTAAGCCCGGGGGCTAGGGAAACAATTTCGATTCCTTGGTCGGTTTCAACTGATATGGTTTTCCCATCAGGGCTTGCGCTGGAGATTCGGACGAACGCGTCGAAGCTTCTTTCGGCGATTAGTTCAAAGGCTTGGCCGTTGTATTGGAACAGGGAGATTCGAGTGCCCTGGTCGAGCGATTCGGCGATGAGGAGGCCTTGGGAGCCAACGGTTTGGATTTGCGCGTTGGGAGCGATACCGCTGAGTTTGGTTTCAAGCGTCAGGGTTTGATCCCAAGCTTCTGTTGGAGGGATCCACTCCAGGGAATCTCCTTGGGGATTCGATTGCCGTAGGAATCGATTTTCGCTGATCGAAAGAAGTTCTTTGGCCGTTGGCGAATTGATCGAGGAGCCTTGCGTTGCCCCGGCGGAAAGATCCGAGCGTTGGATTTGTCCGAGTTGAAGATCGAAAGCGATCAGTTCGGTTTTGGTGTTAGGGTGAGCCACGAGTGCAAGACCACGGTTTTGCAGATCGCTTGTGACTGAGAGGATTCGGCCTGGCAGTGGGATTTCGCTTAGGCGAATGGATTGCTCGATATCGAATTGGATGAGCGATTGGTTTGAGGCGAACCAGCCCACGGAGTCTGAGTTCCAAGCGATGGGCTTGAGGGCTCCTACATCTCCACTCCAGAATCCTGTGGGAGCAGGTTGGGTATCGGTGGTTTGCAGTTGCGATTTCGAGGCGCCCAAGAGTCTTACGCGATAGGACCCCGACTGTAGGTTCCTGAATCGAGCGATGCCATCGAGATCGGAGATGCTCATCGGCTCGGAGGCTTGTTGGGCTCCATCGGCATTGAGGTCTAGGAACACGACGCGTTCGATGGCCGGGGTGCTGTTGGGCTCAAGCGTGCGCAACGATAGGGGGTCTTCGAAGATTCGAACGTCTAGACCTGCAAATAGGCGTCGTTGTTCGAGAAGATCGATGATTAAGCAGCGGCGGTATTTCATGCACAAACCCTCCGTTGGACGGCTTTGCTTTTCAACAATGGACGTTGTGAATCCAGTACAATGCCCGGACCGAGTGGATGTGTGTGTCGACACTAATGTATCCAAGAACGGCAGGGATAGGGAAGGAATTCCCTCAGACTTTTTTCAAAACGGGTTATTTAATGGGGAAATCAGCTCCTTTATCTTTCGGTGGTTTCGTCGATCGTATGGTTTGGGCGTTGGTTGTGTTTTGGATTTTTTTGCCTGAGCTAGGAATTTGCCAGTCGGCCCAGGACCGGTATCAACTGGGGCGTCGTCTCGAGCGATTCGAGCGGGCCTGGCAGGAGGCCGATGTAGCATCGCGGGCGCGGAGCACTGCGTCGATGGAGCAAGCGGTGGGGAGTTTTTTTAGTTTGCAGCTTGGTCGAGCGGGCAAGTTTTTGGATCAGGGGTGGTTGCAGGTTACCGGGGTTGAGGAATCCGAGCAGGTCGAGCGGCTTGGAGGTCTTGGGTGGAAGTTGGAGTTTGAGAGGACGTTATTGGATGTAAAGGATCCGGTGGTACGAGGCCGAGCGAGTGTTTTTTACGATTCGGCATCGGCGACCGAGGGTACCGATGCAATGGACAAGCCGCATGAGGTTGTCCTGAGTCTATGGCCTTGGTCTGACACCCGGGCGAGGATTTCAGGGAGTCAGGCAACGGCAGGAGAGCCACTTTTACGAAGAAGTGTCACTTTGGTCTTGGGTGAGCCGTTTGAATTGGATTTGGGGGGGCTTGCCCCGGGAGATTACTTAGTGGAGTGCGTCCGTGAAGGGGTGGGCTCTGGGGTTTCCGATTGGATTTGTCCATCGGTTTCTTTGGTCGATCAAACGGAGGATCGTTTCGGTCGTATGGAGCAATGGTTGGAGTCGGTCCGTAAGGAGCCGGGGCATACATCCAGGAGCACGGCAAAGTTTTTAGCCAAAGAGCTTAGTCGAGGCCGCAAAGGCACCTCGTTCGAGATCGATTTGCCATGGAATCGGCTCCTGCGTGATTTCGAGCAGATCGCTGCACCGAACCCAATTCAAGAGGCTTCGATCCACGGAGCGTTTGGGGAATGGGTCAGTCGATCAGGTTGGAAGTGGATGCAACTGAGTCGGGAGAAATCGACCCAGGTTATTCGGATGGAGGTTCCTGAGTATGACGCTAAGGATTCTGAATTGAAGCTTCCATTGTTGATTGCTTTGCATGGAGCGGGCGGTAGTGAGAACATGTTTTTCCAGACGTATGGGGCCGGCCGTTTGATCGAGCTGGGTCGTCAGCGTCGATGGATCGTCGTTTCGCCTCGTCAGACGATGGCAGGTTTGGGGATGGATCTAAGTCAGATGGTGGAGGCTTTGTCGGAGATTTTGCCGGTGGATCGCACCAAGGTGATGCTTGTAGGTCATTCGATGGGTGCGGCCCAAGCGATGACTCAGGTCAGCAAGCATCCTCAATGGGTTCGTGGGGTAGCGGCTTTAGGTGGAGGGGGTGGAGTGATTGCGAGCGAAGCGATCCGCAAGGTACCTTTTTATGTTGGGGCGGGGGATCGAGATTTTGGCAAGTCTGGAGCAAAGAGGCTCAGCCAGCAGCTTGAGCGCCTCGGGTGCGAGGTTGAGTATCGGGAGTACAGGGACATCGAGCACATGGTGATCGTGCAAGCTGCGTTGGATGATGTATTTTCGTTCTTTGACCAGAGGCTTCGATAGATGATCGGCGGATTGAATTTACTGCGATGGGTCTTGGTCGCCGTCTCGATCGCTGCGATATTTTTGCAAGCCAATCACTTGATCGCTATCGGTCGATTTGAGCTTGGTCCGTTTTTTAGTTTTTTCACCATTCAGGCCAATCTTATAGCGATTGGGGTTTTGGTGATTTCCGCTTTGGGTGGAGTAGGGTTGTCCGACGGATTGCTAGCGGCTTTGCGAGGGGCATCGGTTTTGTATTTGACGATTACGGGCTTGGTGTATGCGGTGTTGTTATCGCAGTTGCCGATGGTCAAGGAGATCGTCCATCCGGTGGCCGATGGGGTGCATCATTTGCTGATACCTTTGTGGGTATTGTTTGATTGGGTGGTCGATCCGCCTAGGGATCGCCCTGGGTATCGCCGATCGCTTTGGTGGCTTTCGTATCCATTGTTTTTTTTATTTTTCTCGTTGTTGCGAGGGGCTATTACCGGCTGGTATCCATATCCTTTCTTGAGTCCGGATCAGCCGGGTGGTTGGGTGGCAGTAGCGATAGTCAGCGGTGTGATTCTCTTGATCGCATGCGTGTTGATTGGATTGATACGGTTGTTAGTGCCACGGGGCTCTCGGGCCGATCGATCGCTCTAGAATGGACGAGATTTTAGGGGAAGACTACGCGCAAATGAAAAACGCTCGATCGAGCACTTCGGTGCAATGATTTGTTCGTGATTCTTCTCGTACTCGTACTCAGCATCGCGGTACTCGTACTCGTACTTGATTCGATCAACGATCGGCATCGTAGCAGGTCAAACAGCCAGCGAGTACGAGCACGAGTACCGTTGCACTGAGTACGAGTACCGTTGCACTGAGTACGAGTACGACGAAATCCGATGCGATGTGCGAACGACCCGAATTGACCGTATGCGAGAAGGAAACGTTACACATGTCAAAACCGCTCGATCGAAGACTTTGGTGCAATGATTTGTTCGTGCTTCTTCTCGTACTCGTACTCGTACTCAGCATCGCGGTACTCGTACTCGTACTCGATTCGATCTAAAACAGCAATCTGGCCCATAGGTCTGCAATTTCTCGCGAACCGCTTCGATCAACGATCGGCTTCGTAGCAGGTCAAACAGCCAGCGAGCACGAGCACGAGTACCGTTGCACTGAGTACGAGTACGAGGAAATCCGATGCGATGTGCGATCTAGGTGGATGGCTTTATGCTATAGCGGTTCTTGAGATGGATTTTTCCGAGAGGCCGGTGGGAAAGTGACGGCCTAGTGCTTTTGCGGCTTCTTCGGGTAGGACGGTATTGATGTAGCAATCGGAGCTCCATTCGAAGCCGGCGACTTTGATCAATCGTGGGAGGACTTTCAGTCGCCAGTGGAAGGCGGCTGGGTTATGGGCATCAAGTGGAGCGGTTTGAAGGACGTAGTTGTAGGCGGCTTGGGGGTGTTCGCATTCGATGGATCGCAGAGTCCACTGGACCAAGCGAGCCAGTTCGACGAGTTGGCAGGGGGTGCATTCCTCGAAGGCCGATTGATGCTCGATGGGCAGGATTGAGACGCTATAGGGCAGACGCGAGGCGAATGGGCACAGGGCGACGAAGGAATCGGTTCGGGCGACGATCCGTTGGTTCGACTGGATTTCTTTTTCGAGCACATCGCAAGCGTAGCATCTGCGATGGTTTTGAAAGTACTCGATGGATCGCAATTGGGTTTTGAGTACATCGGTGGGAAGAAAATCGGTGCAGATCAATTGGCTATGGGCATGGACCAGGGAGGCTCCTGCATCGGCCCCGTTGTTTTTAAAGACCACCGCGTAGCGCATTGCGTGGACGCTTCGCCAGTACCGCAATCGCTCTTGGTAAGCTTCGAAGATCAAAGCGGCGTGTTCGGAAGGCAATTGAGTGATGCTTTGGATGTGGTTAGGGGCTTCGATGATCACTTCATGCCCGCCGCGCGTTTGTTTTCGGAGGAACAGATCCGAGTTGTTGGCCGAGTTGTTGGCCGAGTTGCATTGGGGGGCAGTGCAAAGCGGACTTTGGTTGGCCGAATCGAAGGCCGGGAATTTGTTCGGGACGACTCGGACCGACCAATCGTGGGCAGAAGGGGTTTTCAGAACGAGGGTCGGTGATGGGGTTTGTTGCTCCTGGCCTGAGCAGAAGGGGCAGTGTTCGTCGGTGATTCGATCCGTCGGCTCGAGGGACACGGGGGGTGGTTTGGGGCTGGACGGATCACGGTAGCTGTCAGGACGCAGGATGCGGTTGGGAGCAAAGATGACCCAACGATCGCCCAGCCAGTCGTACCGCATTTCGTTCATCGAATCGACCCCATAGTAGGTTCCCGGACGAATCCACCCGGTGATTTTTTGCGCAACGAATTCAAGTGCACGACAAGCTTGAGAGGGGTGCTAGTCTGGCGACGAGTACTTGTAAGGCTAGAGCCGCTGGTCGTTTTTTGCTAGATGTCGAGCATGTTCGTAGACATCGAGCATCGCATCGGCGCTTTTGGCCCACGACCAATCTTGGCTCATCCCTGAGGTGACTATTTTACTCCATACCTCGGGTGCTTGTGAATAGACGTCCAGAGCTCTGATGGTCGCTTGGGCCAGGGCCTCTGGTTTGTAATCCTCGAAAACGAAGCCTGTTGCGACCCCTCGTAGGATGTTTTCCTCGGAGGCATCTTGCACCGTATCGGCCAGCCCGCCGGTGGATCGAACGACAGGAACGGCACCGTATCGAAGGCTATAGAGTTGGTTCAGTCCACATGGTTCGTAGAGGCTTGGCATCAGGAACAGGTCTGCACCGGCTTCGATACGATGGGCCAGAGGGTCGGAGAAGGTCGTCAGGAGCGAGACGCGGTCGGGACGTTGCATGGCCAATTGAAAAAGAGCATCGGCATAGCGTTGCTCACCGCTTCCAAGGATCACCCATTGGAGATCGCGATGGTCGATCCACCATTGCATGAGTTGGAGGATCAGGTCCCAGCCTTTTTGTTCGGCCAGTCGTCCTACGATACCGATAAGAGGCACCTCGGGTCGGATGGGTAAACCAAGAGATTCTTGGAGGGAGCGTTTGCAGGCTGCTTTTCCATCTTTCCAAGTATCGATGTTGTAATGGTGTTCGAGATAGGGGTCGCTCGCGGGGTTCCATGTCGCCTCATCGATCCCGTTGACGATTCCGAAGAGACGATCGGCGCGGGCGCTTAGGACCCCTTCGAGACCGCAACCTTGGGGGGGCGATTGAATCTCTCGGGCGTAGGTAGGGCTAACGGTCGTCAGTGCGTCGGCAAATGCGATGCCGGTTTTGAGCAGGTTCAGATCCCCGTAGTACTCCATCCATTCCCAATGGAAATAGGAGTGGTCCAATCCGGTCAGGACCATATCGGGTCCCCAGAATCGGCCTTGGTAAGCCATATTATGGATGGTCATGACCGAGGCGCAGCGTTTGTACCACGAGTGGTGGTTGGTTTGGGTGCGATGGTATGCGGGAATCAGTCCGGTTTGCCAGTCATGGCAGTGAATGATGTCGATGGGTAGTTGCAGGCGTTCGATCGCTTCGACGACCGCACGGGAGAAAAAGCAGTAGCGAGCGCAGTTGTCACCGAATTCGCCACGGGAATCGCCATAGAGACCTTGCCGATCGTAGAACATCGGTTGGTCGACGAGATAAAAATCAACGGGTGAGTTTGGGAGTCGAACCCGATGGATCCACGCATGGATAGGGTAGCCTGCAAGATCGACGACGAGCGAAGCGACCGATTCGTCGAATTGCGAGCCAGGTTGCTCCTGAAGAAAGTGCTTGGAGACTCGGTAAGCTGGAAGGAATACCGAGCAGTCGTGGCCTCGTTTGGCCAGTTCGATAGGAAGGGTGCCAGCGACATCGGCTAGTCCACCGGTCTTTGCAAACGGAATCGCTTCGGAGGATGCCATCACGATATGCATAGTATACGATTGCCTCTTGGTGGTTCCGACACGCATCGGTGGAAATGTCCCGATGCGCTCGCCGATACGACGACCTTATTTGTCGGTCCAAGCAAGGGTGGGTCAGGTTTATCGCTTGTCAACACCGGGCTGGGCAATTTCGAGCAATTATGAAAGAGTTTCCGATTGGGTAAAGTTGACCTTGGTCGCAGCTTGTTGCAATCGCTATAATCGGACCCGCGATTGATGCCCGCCTGGCAGTCCTTTTCCGGTCGCATCGCATTGAGCATCTTTTCCACCAACGAACCCAAAACCCTACCCGTGTTATCGATTCGTCCAACGGTTGCTGAACATGTCTTGAGTGTGTTTGGAAGGTCGGTTCATCCTGAGCTTTTCCTATCGTACAAGACGCGCACGATCCAAAGGAGCAATTATTGGGCTCGAATCGACATCACCAGCGATGGTCATCTGGTCAGTTTTACTGGCACTCGGGGTGCGACGCTCTCGGAGGTTGTCGGATCGCTCCAGCAGTCGCTGCCTCAGCAGCGGAAGCTCTTGTCGACATTGATGAGGGGTCGTTACGTCGAGGAGGTGCAGGGCAAGCGGGGCTTACAGTACCGTTCGGAGTTTGAGCTTGAGCAGGTTTCGGCCGAGATGTTTTGGATGTTGCACAATCAGTTCTCGACGTGTTGTTCGCAGGACGAGTTGATGCATGCGTTTGACTCGAGCGGGCGGTTTCCATTTGGTGCAATCAGTTTTGTGCACATCGAGACGCGCGAGCGGCAGATGCTCATCCAAGCTTTCCATACCTTCCCGGACGATTACTCGATTGTAAAGTCCACGTCGGTCTTCAGCATTGCGCAGCATTGAATAGCCTCTCTAGCCGTGCGCGAGTTGTCGATTAGCGGCCTGGTCCTTCGAGTTGGCTCAAGCGTGTTTGGAGTCGGTCCAATTGTCCCTGGAGTTTGCGGATTTGTTCGTGGAGCGATTCGACGTATTCTGGGGTTAGTTGTTCGGGTTTGAGGGTTGGTCCGAGCGTTTCTGTGGGTTCGCCGGCGATCATTCCTTCGGTCAATAGTGGGACCTCGACGAGTTGCTTTTGTTGGCCTCGGTAGTATCCGATGGTGAGGGAATCTCCGAGGGCGATTTGCTGGATCGATTCGACGACGTCTTGGGCGCGTAGGATCATTCTGCCGTTGATTTCGGAGATGCAGTCGCCCGGTTTCAGGCCGGCCAATTCGGCGGTGGTACCTGGCGAGACGTTCGAGACGGCCGCCCCGCGGTACAGTGGGATACCGAATTGTTTGCGGAACGTCTCGGAAAGGTCGCTGACCGAGACCCCGAGAGTAACGCCGTTGCTCTGGGCCGAGGGGTCCAAACTTGGAAGTTTGGAATTAGGGAGTCTCGCGTTAGGGTTAGAAATACTCGGCAGGATTGGTTGATACGGGGTCTTGGGAGGCTCCAGAGGCAGTGCGGTCGCCGGCTGGAACCCCTGGAGTTGTCCAGCCAGGGTGCGGTCTTGGAGAACGGCCGTCAAATTCGTGCTTCGGCCTCGGCGTTGGACCAGGAATTTCACCGGCGCGCCGACCGGGTACCGATCGAGTTGCTCACCTAGTTGATCGAGTGTTGAGACGGCTTGACCGCCGACACCGACGATACGATCACCGACACGAAATCCGGCTTTCCAAGCTGGGGATTGATTTGTCACATCGACGACCGACAGGCCGAATCCTCCCCCTTGGACCGGTTCGACGACTAGGCCGAGGTACCCACCACCGGGTGCTCCTTGGGTGATCTCGCCATCCCCTAGGAGGCTATCGCCGAAGACCTCCGGCGAGGGTTTAGGGGCTCGCGTCGGGGCAGGGGCTGGAGATGGGTTTGGAGAGATTTTGCGGGGGGTAATGACGATCGGGGGCTTGGACCGAGCCGCAGAGGGGCGACCTGGATCCTCGGGGATCGGTAGTTCCTCGGCGGGTTGGACGATCACTTCAGGTGCGGAGGCAGGATCGAGTGCGGGATCTTGTTTCGATGGCTCTTGTGCATAGCTCGGCAGAGCCATCAGGGACCATGCAGCCATCTGGGAGAACCAAAGTTTTTTCTTCATCGCAACGGGGACCTGTCCTAGGGAGTTCATGACTCAGCGATCATCGATCTATCTAGACGATACAGATTCTCGTGTTGCGATTCAAGTTCCCTAAATACGGGCGAGTTTTGGTGTCTATTCGAGGTTGCCCGAGGAAAGCTTTGATGGGGAGCTCATAGCACGGGGGGCTACCGGGGAGGGAACTTCGACACCGAGGGTTTTGCTCGAAAGGTTTGCCGAGGCAGGTCGACCGCGAGTGTTGAGCGATTCCCAAGGTTTGGGATAGCAGTACATAGGTATGAAGGCCCCGGCATGGTTCTGGTAGTTTCCATTGCAATGGTTGGTTTGCCAGGCCATGGCTTCTTGGCTTGATGGCTCGATTTTGTATGCGATCCAGCCGGTGAGATTTCGAGGTCGGTTGTAGACTTGGCGGTATTCAGGGATGCTCCGAGAGATCGCATGGGGAAAGAAGTCTGGGCGTTGGATGGCAGGGTCCAGGTAGGTGCCTGCGAACCACTGATGGGGTTCCCCTGCCGAACAGGTCGGTAGCCATCCGATCGATTGCGAGCCGAAAAACGCCAACGATGCGAGCCCGAGGGCCTTGGCCAATCGGTGGATGCTAGCAAACGGTTGTAGGATGATTGCTGATGGCATGATGGAGTTTCCTAACGTTTGTGTCTTGCACGGATTTGAGTGTTGCATTCGGCGCATTCGGTACAGGCTATCAGGTGATTCGGACTTTTTCGTAGCCTCCCTCCAGTGGAATTTGGCTGGTGCAGGGCATAGTAGAAAAAAAAGCACCCTGCTGGGTCTGCAGGGTGCTTTTTGTTTTTCGGTTCGAACGGTTGTTTTTCGAACGCTTGATGCTCGACCGAGCAGTGGATTAGAACGTAAAGACTACGTCGCCACCGAGAGCGGCTTGGCTTCCTGCGAAGTCTTCGTTGAAGCCGTAGCGATTTTTGTCCCAAACCCAGCGAACTTCTGGACGGAACAGCAGGTTTGCGTGAGCTCGGTAGTTCACACCGGCCGTGTAATTGTACAGATCATCGTTCTGTACATCGCCGAAGCCTGAGCCGCTGAAGTTGAACCATTCGAAGCGTTGTCCTAGTGCCCAACGGTCGTTGACTTGGTAGATCAAGTAATTGATGTTACCGAAGGTATTCCGAGCGGTGATACCTGACTCGTTTTGGGTATACAAGTAGTCGGTTTGGCTGATGTAAGTCAGCTTGTCGGTCAGGGTACCGATGAGCATCACGTTCTGGATACCTCCGCGTTCGTTGGGATTGAACGATTTGGCTTCACCGAATCGGCCCAGGACCGAGTTCCATAGGAAGGTCCAGCGATCGTTGACTTTGGTTTTGATACCGCCGATGTAAGCATCGCCGTTGTCTTCGAAGCCCGAGTCCCAGCCCATGACATAGCCGTTGAACAGTTGGGTATCGTCGCTGACTTTGTAGGTCGAGAGGGCACCGGTGTGAGTAAACGGTTCGGCGTTGTAGAACGTGAATTGACGGCTGTAGAAGAAGTTGCCTGTTGCGGCGACGACTTCGTTTCCGACGATCGTAAAGAAGTGTCCGACTTTGACGCTTAGGTCACCGTAGGCAACTTCGCCGTAGGCTTGTGGAATTGCATGGCCGTATTGTCCACCGTTGTCCCACCCGTTGTCCCAATGGTTGTTCGCAATGCCGAAGGATTGGGTATCTGGGGCGTCGGTACCGTAGAGGTAATCGATGCGAGCACCGAGTCCCAGGCCGTCACTACCGTCGGCGACTTTCTCGGCAAAGAACCATTGCTGGCCGAGTTGGACTCGTTTTGGGTAGGTGTTAAAGCTCAATGGGTTCGCATGGGAGTGGTATCCGACGCTTGTCCACCCGCCGATGTTGAAGCCTGCGACAGGCTCCTTGACGAGTTTCCAAGGATCGGTCAAGGCTCGACCCGTACCGAGCATTCCCAAACCGAATAGTCCGCTCGAGCCCGAGAGCGAATCGCAGCCACCGGCATCGCAGCCTTGGCCGAGTCCGCTGCCGAGGCGTCCGCCGAGGGCACCACCGAGGCAACTGGCCGAATCGCAAGCACCGGCACCGCCGGTCCGGCCCGCGTTGCCCGCATCGCATGCGGCAGAATTGTCGCACGACTTGCCATTGTCACAGGTTGCCGACGCTTGGACGACATCCTTGGAAGCCGTCTTGGAGGCGGCGTTTGGGGAAGCCTCATCGTAGTAGCTGTAGTACGACGCTGGGGCGTAACGAGGAGCGGCGGTTCGGTTGGTTTGACCGAAGGCCGATCCCGAAATGCATGCGCTGGCAATCATTGCACTGAGCGCAATTCGGTTAATCTTCATAGTTCTGGAACTCCTATCCTGAACAAAATCCGGCGACGCGAAAGCAGTTGAAATCTGGGCCTTCAACACTGATGGACCAATGCTCTTGAACGAACGCTCATGCCGCCGACTCCCCGGTTCGCTACTGCTTGAGTAACTAGGCGATCCGGTTTGTCCATGAACATTCCGCTAGGATCAATTGTTCGGAGTTTTCCGAAGGTAATATTTACAACAAAGAGCCTTTCTATCGCTCCGATTGCAACGAAAGTGCTGGGATTTGTTAATCTGTTCCGATTATGCAAAAATACCCACCCCGCTAGCCTATTTTGCCAAGCCGATTGGCGATCCCTCCAACCCCTAAAGCATCCATGATCGACTACCAACTCCGAACTCGCCTGATCGCCGGTGAACGCACGATCGAACGGCTCGGAGATTTAGCTAGGGAGCTCAAAGGCCGTCGGGTCTTGATCGTAAGCGATCCGGGGGTTGTCGCTGCGGGAATCTACCAGATCGGGGCCGAGCAGATCCGTAATGCCGGGCTCGAGAGCTTGGGGTTCCATGATTTGGCTGAGAATCCGACCACCGAGCATGTCCGGGCTGGGGTTCAGATGGCCGAGGAATTTCGCCCGGATTTGCTCATCGGTCTCGGGGGTGGTTCGAGCATGGACTGCGCCAAAGGCATCAACTTCATTTATACCGGCGGGGGGGAGATGTCCGACTATTGGGGGGTTGGCAAAGCCGCTTTGCCGATGCTGCCGATGATCGCCGTGCCGACGACTTCAGGGACTGGGAGCGAGACCCAGTCGTTTGCCTTAATCAGCGATGCTCATACTCATGTCAAGATGGCATGTGGAGACCCGAAGGCCTCCCCGGCCATAGCGATACTCGATCCACTTTTGACCTGTTCGCAGCCGGCTAGCGTAACGGCCTTGACAGGCATCGATGCCTTGACCCATGCCTTGGAGTCATTCGTAACGACGAAGCGCAATGCGATAAGCGACTGTTATGCACGCGAAGCTTGGACTCTTTTATCGAGGGGTTTTCCGAGAGTCCTGGAGGATCCCATGGATCTCTCTGGGCGATCGCAGATGCAGCTTGGGGCAGCCTTTGCTGGAATGGCCATCGAGGCCTCGATGCTCGGCGCGGCCCATGCGCTGGCCAATCCCCTGACGGCCTATCTGAATGTTCCTCATGGACAGGCTGTCGGGATGATGATGCCGCATGTGATTCGGTTCAACGCGTCTTTTGTCGGGGGTCGCTACGGCGAGTTGGTTCGATTGCTTCCCGAGATCGTCCCATCGGATCATCGAATGGCCAGCGAGATTTTGGCCGACTGCTTCACCCGTTGGTTGCAACTTGCATCGATGGCCACGGGTCTCGAGCAGCTCGAGCGTTGGAACGCACCGCAGGGGGCTAGTGCTAGTGCAGGGGGTCCGTGTGCGGCAGAGGAGCTTTTGGAGGCCATGGCCAAGATGGCGGCCAAGCAGTGGACCGGAGCGTTCAATCCACGGCCGGCCGATGCGGACGATTTTCTGGCGATTTACCGAGCGGCTCGATCGGGCTAGGATCGATCTTTTCCAGGGCTATGGCTCGATTTCTGG
>JAJTEK010000178.1 GCA_021299695.1 Pirellula sp.
CAATTCAAATCCTGGTGGAACGCTTGGTCGGCCACTGACGAGTGAATCCGCTGAGACGCAGAGCACTATCTATTTGACTTCCTCGGCAGTCATCTTGTAGATCGCATAGTGTCCCCCCTCGGGGTAGCGAAAGGATTCCGAGTCGATCTCAAGCTTTCCCTTGACCGAGACGACTCTGGTAGAGAAGGTCGCAGTTTTTCCCGGTTCCATTTCAACGATCACGCAATCGAAGAGCATAGCTCCCGGTCCAAAGCAGCACTCTTGGTTGTCGCGCACCAGTACAAACTGCTTGATACCGGAATTCTGGAAAACGGATGTTGGGAGGATGAACCCACGAAGTTTGACCGTTTTTTTGTCGAGCTCACCGATCTCCTTGGTGATCATCTCCTTTTTGAACTCACCTCCTTTTTCGATGTCGAACTTCAGATCATCGAAGGTGATTTCGCCACGTTTGCGAGCCGCATCTCGGGCCTTGCGTTCCTCAGCCAATTGCTTTTCGGACTTTGGGGGTTCGGTCTTGGTGGAAGAGCCCGATGGGGTGGACCTGGATCGATTCGGGGTGTCGGGTTCCTGCGCGTTTGCTCCCGACCCGACAGGAATCAGAGCGGAAAACAGGGAAAGGCAAAACGCTCGGAAGCAATGGGTGCCGATCGCTGTTCGGGGAGCATGGATCCTTTGCTCGGGTTGCTCGCGTGGTAGGTTCGACATCCTGTTTTTCGTTCCTTGGAGGTTGCTTTTTTCAGAGCATGGGAATCGATGGGTTTCCATGCTCAGGGGGGGCTGATGGGGCACTGACAATGAGAGCACCGCAAGTATACACATCGCAGGTCGATCTTTCGTAGGCGAGTTGGTCCGAATCCTGTTATAACCTTTGGCGGGGTATTGTTATCAGTGTGCCTGATACTTTGACAGTCTGGTTGTTTGCTAGCTTATGCCGACTGGTTTTTGGTGATAGGAGTATGTTAGGGGCTCGGTGCAATCACAGATCGAATCTCGTGTTGGAGTCGGTTCAGTGATGGTTTCAGTAATGGTGTTGCGTGAGCCTTGCGGGGGCTGATATCTCGAAGGAGTCGATAGGAGGGAAAAAATCTGTTACCCGACGTTACAAAGGGGGGTGGCAAGAGATACCTTGGTCCGAGTCGACGTGGCTCTGAGTAGATTTAACCCAAGAAAATGCATGGCGATATCGATTGTGAGGGTTTGACGGATAGGGTGAGTTTAGCGAACCGGAAAACTTTGAGGATTTTGTTTAAGTTTGCTTCCAAGGAAAACTTTTCTAGCTAAACTCAACAAGTGCATTGGTTCATCGGCGGACCTCTCCCGTATGGAATCTTTCCCATTAGGTAAATCCCCGCCGTCAGCCTTGTGAAAGCATCGTGAGTTAAAAAGTGGGCAGCGCGTTGTGTGCGCCCGAGTCCGTATTGTTATGGCCGACCGGCCAAAGTTTCGTTTCTTTGAGGAGACTACAATGAAGTTTCGCCGAGGTTTGTTCCTTGGGTTGGCCGCCGCTCTTTCGGCCAGTGTTAGTTACGCAGGTGATTGTGGTTGCGGCAGTGCTGCAGCTCCAGTTCAAGCAGCTTCCGGTTGCGGTGGTTGCGGTTCCGCAGATGGCAGCAGCGCTGTCAGCGGCGGGGTCGTCAGCGGTGGTGTTGTTGGAGCCGATGGGTCGATCTCGGGCGGTGCAGGTTGCGGCGCTCAGATTTCCTACGTTGAGCGAACTGTCATGGTTCCGACTCAAGTCGTTGAAAAGCGAACCGTTTCCAAGACCGTTTACAGCACCGAAGAGCGTGAGCGTCGTTACAACGTGACGAAGCGTGTTCCACGCACTGAGACCAAGACGGAGACCTACACGGTCCAAGTCCCCAAGACTGAAGTCAAGAAGGTCGACTACACCGTTCAGGTTCCAGTCATCAAGCAAGTTGAAGAGTCCTACACCGTTCAAGTCCCACGCGTTGTGACCGAACAGGTTCCTTACACCGTCAAGAAGACTGTCTACGACGACGTGACCAACACGGTTACTGTCCAAGTTCCTAAGACGGTCACCGAAGACGTTGCTTACACCGTCCAAGTTCCAAAGACGATCACTGAAGACGTTGCCTACACCGTCCAAGTTCCACAAACCGTCACCGAACAAGTTGCTTACACGGTTCAAGTTCCAAAGACTGTGACCGAAGAAGTTTCTTACACGGTTCAAGTTCCATCGTGGGTTGACGAAGTTCAGACCTACACGGTCAAAGTTCCTGTAACCACCCAAGAACAAGTTCCTTACACGGTTCAAGTTCCTGTTTACAACGACGAACAAGTTCCTTACACGGTTCAAGTTCCAGTTTACAGCGACGAAGTTGTTAACTACACCGTCAAGGTTCCTTACACCGAAGCACGCACCGGCTCGCGCAATGTTTGCCGTCGCGTACCTGTAACCACCACCCGCACGGTATGCCGTGACATGGGTTCGTACCAAACCATTACGGAAGAAGTTCCTGTCAGTGGTGGTTGTGGATCGGCAGTAAGTTCCGGTTGCGGCGGAGCAGTTGCTAGCAGCGGCTCGGGTTGTGGCGGATGCGGTGGTGGTTGCGGTGGATGTGGTGGCACGGCAGTTGCCAGCAGCAATGGTTGTGGCGGATGCGGTGGCGAAGTCGCTGCAGCACCTGCAACACGAACCGTTTGCCGCAAGGTTTGGGTTCCTAACGTTGTTACCGAAGAAGTTCCAGTAACGACCTACCAAAACCAAATGAGCACCGAAGAGTACACCTACAACGTGACTCTTTATCGTGACGAAGTTCAGTCCAAGACGGTCAAAAAGGTCAGCTACAACACCGAGACCCGATACCGAACCGTCAAGAAGTGTTCGATGACCACCGAAACCCGTACCCGTACGGTCAACAAGGTCACTTACAACGATGAGCAACGAACTCGTACGGTCAAGAAGAGTGTCGTCAACACCGAAACCAGGACTCGTCCAGTTTCCAAGACGATCTACGAGACCGAAACCAGGACTCGTCCAGTTACCAAGACCACTTACACCACCGAAACCAAAACTCGGCCTGTAAGCAAGACGATCTACGAAACCGAAACCAGGACACGTCCTGTTTCCAAGACGGTCATGACCACCGAAGAGCGACAAGTAACCAGCAAGGTTGCTCGCGTTGTCGAAGAGCAAGCGACACGCAGCGTTTCCAAGACGGTCTATGACACCGAGACCAAGACCCGCATGAAGAGCGTCACCGAGATGGTTACCGAAAACCGCACGAAGGACGTTAGCACCACGGTCATGGTTCCCGAGACCAAGGAACGTACTTCCACCATCACCGTTTACGACAACGTAACCGAAGAGAAGGTTGAAAAGTACACCGTTCAAGTTCCATCGACCGTTCAAGAAGAAATCGATGTAACCGTCTGCAAGATGGTCGCACAAACGGTTTCGGTTCCAGTTTGGTCCAACGGCATGGCTGTTGGCACCGAATCGGCTTCCGGTTCTTACGGTGCTGGCGCTTTCAGCACTGGAGCTAGCTCCAGTGCAGGAGCTGGCCTCGGTGCTGGCATCCTTAGCGGTCGTGGTCTCTTCGGCAAGCACTTGGGCGGTCTTGGCTGCGGAAGCCGCAAAGCCGCTGGTGGAGCCGCTTGTGGTTCGGCCGCCGGTGCTTGTGCACCTGCTGCTGCTCCAGCTGCCGCTTCGGATTGCGGATGCAACTAATTTGTTCAAAAAACTCCCGCGGGGTCGGGCCTCACTGAGGTTCCTTCTGCGGTAGAAACGATGCGAAACGGCCCGCAGAACCCTGCGGGCCGTTTTTATTTTTGGTTAGTTCGATACAATGATCGGCCCCGTCTTTAAGCGTTTTTAGACGGAATCGATTTCGAACCCTAAACTGCCTTTGAACAATATCATGTCCTCATCCTCCAAAGTGGTGGACCCATTCGGCGCCCGCGATCAATTCCAAGCCCCACAAGGCAAGCTCGGTATCTACCGCTTGGACCGTCTTGAATCGGCCGGTATCGCGCCGATCTCGAAACTCCCGTTCTCCATCCGGGTTCTACTCGAAGCGGCATTGAGGAACTGTGACGGCTACCAAGTCACCCAAGAGGACGTGGTCAATCTTGCCAAGTGGAACGCTGCGAAACCGGCCGAGTTCGAAGTTCCATTCAAGCCCGCCCGAGTTGTGCTTCAGGATTTTACCGGGGTTCCCTGCGTCGTGGACCTAGCGGCCATGCGCGATGCGATGAAGAGTCTCGGCGGTGACCCACAGAAAATCAATCCCCTGATTCCGGTCGATCTGGTCATCGACCATTCGGTGCAAGTCGACTATTTTGGAACCGCCGATTCCCTCTCCAAGAACGTCGCTGTTGAATTCGAACGCAACAGCGAACGCTATGAATTCCTACGCTGGGGACAACAGGCTCTTGCGAACTTCCGCGTGGTGCCACCGAACACCGGAATTGTGCATCAAGTCAACCTAGAGTTCCTTGCAAAGGTTGTATTTCAGGGCAAAGATCATGCTGGGCCGATCGCCTATCCCGATACGCTCGTAGGTACCGATTCGCACACCACGATGATCAATGGATTGGGTGTTTTGGGTTGGGGCGTCGGTGGAATCGAGGCCGAAGCCAATATGCTTGGGCAACCCCTTTACATGCTCACACCCGAAGTCGTCGGCATGAAACTCACAGGACGCTTAGCACCTGGTGCGACCGCTACCGATCTGGTGCTGCGTGTTACCGAAATCCTTCGCAAAGAGGGGGTCGTCAACAAGTTTGTCGAGTTCTTCGGCGACGGGGTCTCTTGCATGTCCCTTGCTGACCGCGCGACGATTGCCAACATGGCCCCTGAGTACGGCGCGACGATGGGATTTTTCCCGGTCGACCAAGAGACCCTCAGGTACTTGCAACGCACGGGTAGGACCAAGGATGAGATCGATCTGGTCGAACGTTATTGCAAAGAACAAGGCATCTTCCGTTTGGACAACGGCCCCGAACTCCAATACACCAAGGTGCTTCATTTAGATCTTTCGGGGATTGAACCGGCGGTTGCTGGTCCGAAGCGTCCGCAGGATCGAGTCCTTTTGAGTCACGTCAAGAAGTCGTTTCATCAAGGTCTGACGGCTCCGATCGCCGAGCGAGGCTTTGGGCTGAACAAGGACCAACTTGGAGCAACGGCCCAAGTTCACGATGACAAGGCACCGAGCAAGATCGCACACGGGTCGGTCGTCATCGCTGCGATTACCTCCTGCACCAACACCAGCAATCCATCGGTCATGATCGGAGCTGGCCTTCTGGCTAAAAAAGCTGTGGCGCGTGGGTTGAAGGTCAAACCGTTCGTCAAAACCAGCCTTGCTCCTGGCTCGCGAGTTGTCACCGATTACTTGACCCAAGCCGGAGTTCTCGACGATCTTGAGAAGCTCGGATTCAACGTCGTCGGCTATGGTTGTACCACGTGCATTGGAAACAGCGGTCCGCTCCCGGAGCCAGTAGCCAATGCGATCACCGAAGGCAATCTCGTAGCTGCTGCGGTATTGAGCGGCAATAGGAATTTCGAGGGTCGTGTCAATCCCCACACCCGCGCCAACTATCTCGCGAGTCCACCGCTGGTGGTCGCCTATGCCTTAGCTGGCACTGTTGATATTGATTTCGACACCACTCCGATCGGAGAAGATAAAGCAGGCAAGCCAGTTTACTTCCGAGAGATATGGCCTACGGCCCAGGAGGTCCACAAGGCGGTCGAGGAGTCCGTGCTACCGGAGATGTTCCTAAAACAGTACTCCGGCGCATTTACCTCCAACGAAGCCTGGAATTCGATTCCTATCACTCCGGGCGATCAGTACGCTTGGGACTCCAAGAGCACCTACATCCAACGTCCTCCATTTCTCGAAGGCATCACAAGAACTGTCGGTACCATTGCGCCTATCCATGGAGCCAAAGCTCTTGCGATACTCGGTGATTCGGTCACGACCGACCATATTTCACCAGCCGGTTCGATCGCCAAATCAGGACCAGCCGGAAAGTTCCTTGTGGAAAATGGCGTTCAACCTGCAGATTTCAACAGTTACGGGGCCCGGCGCGGTAACGACCGAGTCATGGTTCGCGGCACGTTCGCCAACATTCGAATCCGCAATGCGATGGTCCCCGGAGTCGAAGGTGGTGTGACCAAGTACTTGCCGACTGGCGAAACGATGAGCATCTACGATGCATCGATCAAGTACCAAGCGACCAAGACCCCCTTGGTGGTCCTAGCCGGAGCCGAATATGGAACCGGCTCGTCTCGCGATTGGGCTGCCAAAGGGACACTGCTTTTGGGAATTAAGGCGGT
>JAJTEK010000046.1 GCA_021299695.1 Pirellula sp.
CGAGAAACCTCGTACAGAGCCTGAGCTTGGGAAAAAACGAAAAAACGGTCCTGCGAACCGTGCCTGAGTCTAATTGCGTCGCTGGCCATTGCAAACCGGGCATCCTGAAGCTTTATCTGTCCTAAATCGAAGTCGTTGCTAGACTTCGTCGATTTGCGGAAGCATCGGCCAACGTTGGTGCTACAATGACAGGCGATTCCTTGGAGATTCCCAATTTGCAAAAGTTCCACGGATCGCCGTTGGCAAAACCGCGAACTAGGGTAATTTGAGACCTCCAGGAAGAGTTTAGCGGTCAGGGGCAATCTGCGGATCTTCTCCGCCGAGGCCCAAAACCCCACTCCACGTATCATCCCTAATTCGGGTTATAACCGAGTCCAAGCAATCCTTTTCTTCCATTAAATTGCGGAATTTCGATGTTCCAGTCCCTACAAGATGGCCTACTGAGCGCCTTTAAGACCCTCCAAGGTAAAGGTAAGCTGACCGAAGCGAATATGCGGGAGGGGATCGCCATGGTCGAGCGATCCTTGGTCGAAGCCGACGTCAGCATCGATGTCGTCCGTTCATTCGTTAAAGACGTCGCAACCGCTGCAGAAGGCCGCCGGGTCCTGCTGAGTCTTAAACCCGACGAAGAATTCGTCAAAATCGTCTACGAAGAGCTCGTCAAGCTCCTCGGACCCGTCGACAGCAGCTTGCCCCTCAAACGGGGCGAATTGACCACGATCATGATGTGCGGCCTGCAAGGCTCAGGAAAAACCACCACCTGCGGTAAACTCTCGGTCCTGATCAAAGAGCAGAAACTCAAGCCGTTTTTGGTCGCAGCCGACCTCCAACGCCCTGCGGCGATCGAACAGCTCCACGTCCTGGGAAAACAGGTCGGCGTCGGCGTTTTCAGCAAACCCGGCGAAATGGACCCCGTCAAAGTCTGCCGTGAGGGTCTCGAAGCGGCCCGCGCCGCGGGCGCCAACGTCGTCATCCTCGATACCGCAGGTCGACTGGCCATCGATGCGGAATTGATGGAACAACTCAAGCAAATCGACCGAGCCATCGAGCCGACCCAAGTCCTCCTGGTCGTCGACGGGATGACCGGGCAAGACGCCGTCAAAAGCGCCAAAGCCTTCAACGATGCGCTCAGCCTCGACGGCGTGATCATGACCAAGCTTGACGGCGATGCACGCGGCGGCGCCCTGATCAGCGTCAAGGCCGTGACCTCCGTTCCTATCAAATTCATCGGAACAGGCGAACACCTCGATGCCCTCGAACCGTTCCGCCCCGAAGGCATGGCAAGCCGTATCCTCTCGATGGGCGACATCGTCGAGGTGGCCCGCGAAGCCCACCGACTGATCGACGAAAAGGAACGCAAAAGTCTCGAAGAACGGATGTCGAAAGGGATCTTTACCCTGGCCGATTTCCGCGACATGATGCAAAAAATGCGGAAACCAGGGCTGATGACCAAAATGCTCAGCCTGATGCCCGGAATGGGCGAAATCTCAAAAATGCTCGCAAATACCGACAGCGAACGGGAAATGTCCCGCCTGGCCGGTATCGTCGACTCCATGACCGCCGCAGAACGCAAAGACCCAAAAATCATCGATGGCTCGCGACGAAACCGAATCGCCAAAGGCTGTGGAGCAAACCCTAGCCAGATCTCCGACCTGATCAAACAATTCGAGATGATCAAGCCCATGATGCTCATGGCCACCCAAGGGTCGGTAGGAGACAAAATGAAAATGCTCCAACAGATGCGAGGAATGATGGCCGACAACCCCATGAACCCCCTAGGGGGAATGAAACTCAAAGGAAATACCGGCAAGCGTCTGACCCCGAAGGAACGCGAAAAACTCCAAAAAGAACGCGATAAACTCCTTCGAAAGAAAAAACGTGGCGACTAACCGACCGGCAACCGACGGGAAGAACCGAGTTTGACCGATTTTTTCGCCTTAGAACCGATTTTTCTCTCCCCAGGAGACGATCCAAGCGTTATCATTAGCACCCCTTAGAACCCCCTTTCGTGTCTGGAGAACTCTCTGTGTCGGTACGTATTCGAATGAAGCGGCTGGGCCGCAAAAGTCGACCTTTCTATCGCCTGTGCGCCATCGATCAACGTAGCCCTCGCGACGGTCGGGTCTTGGAAGAACTCGGTCACTACGACCCGATGTGCCGTGAGACCGACGCTCGAGCGATCCTCAAAGGGGATCGAATCGACTACTGGATGAGCGTCGGTGCTCAACCTAGCGATAACGTCCGCATCCTGATCGCCAAGTACGGTACGAACGGCTCGCACCTGAGCGCTCAACAAGAAGCACTCACACGCTTGGGTCGCAGTAAGCCTGCCAAAGTTCAGGCTTAAGTAGGTCCAAAGCGAGAAGCTTGAAGCACCCAAAAAAAGAAGCAAGCGGCAGGACATGGTCTTGGCCGCTTTTTTCGTTTGCGGCTCGAAGTCCACTCGATTGCAACCCTTTCCCAAATTCCAACGACACGCCAGCAGGCCCGAACTCACCACTCACCACTCACCCCTGGTTCTATGCAAGCTTCCCTGCGGATCGATGTCGTGACGCTCTTTCCTGAGATCTTCTCCGGATACTTGACCCAAAGTCTCTTGGCCAAAGCCATCGACAAAGGGCTCATCGAGATCGCTGTTCACAACCTCAGGGATTGGTCAACCGATGAGAAACACCACAAGGTCGACGACCGTCCCTATGGGGGAGGACCTGGCATGCTCATTTGCGTCGAGCCTGTCGTTCGGTGTGTCGAGTCGCTCCGAGCGATCGACGCCAGACCCGCAGAACTGGTGTTGCTCACACCCCAGGGACGTCGGCTCGATCAAACGATCGTTGAGGAATTTGCGCCCCGAGGCCGATTAATTCTTCTATGCGGACGCTACGAGGGCTTCGACCATCGCGTCGTCGAGATCCTCAAGCCGACGGAACTGAGCGTCGGCGACTTTGTTCTCAACGGCGGCGAGGTCGCCGCAATGATCGTCATCGATGCTGCAATCCGACTCATCCCAGGTGTTCTCGGGGACGAACAAAGCAGTTGGGATGACTCTTTCTCTCGGGGCAATCGCATCCTGGAATTCCCTCAATACACAAGACCTCCCGAATTCCGCGGCGCGAGCGTCCCGGAGGTTCTTCTAAGCGGAGATCACGGTAAGATCGCCGCTTGGCGTGCCGCCCAATCCGAACGACGCACCCGAGAAATACGCTCGGATTTGCTCGATCGATCCTAGGGGCCGCGCGCAATGCTAAATCAAGCGGACTAGACTGGATGGCACAAACACCGGTTTCTGTCCCCCCCTTGCGACCCGGAACCATTCCATGCGCCCCCATCCAGTTCTCTACCAACTCAACACGCGAGTTTTCTTAACGCATCTGTCCAATCGACTCGGACGCAGGGCAACCTTGGCGGATATCCCAGAGTCGTTCTTGAACGAACTGGTCGACAAAGGGGTCCATATCCTCTGGTTGCTGAGTGTCTGGACGACAGGTCCTCGCTCTGAAAAAGAATCGCGGAGCAATCCTCATTGGATCCGTCAGTTCGAGCATACGCTCGAGGATCTACAACCCCAAGACATCGGTGGTTCGGGATTCGCCATCGCGGACTATCGCGTTAGCGAAGCAATCGGTGGATCCCAGGGGCTTGAGAAACTGCGCGTTCGATTGAATCAACTAGGTATTCGCTTGATGCTCGACTTTGTTCCGAACCATATGGGGCTTGACCATCCATGGCTGAACTCCCACCCGGAGTATTTGATCCAAGCGACCCAGGAGCAGCTCGACTTGCAGCCTCAAAATTACTTTCAGGATGAAGTCTCAGGCAAGATCTTTGCCCACGGTCGCGATCCGTACTTTGACGGCTGGTCCGATACGGTGCAACTGGATTATTCCAACAGCGAACTATCTTCGCAAATGCAGGCCGCGCTGCTGGCAATAGCAGGCCAATGCGATGCGGTCCGATGCGACATGGCGATGCTATTGACCCCAAGAGTTTTCGAGCGCACCTGGGGACGGTCGATGCAAGAGTTTTGGGGACCTGCGATCCGGGCGGTCAAGGCTCGCTACCCGGGCTTTGAATTCCTGGCCGAAGTCTACTGGGATATGGAATGGGAACTGCAAGAAGAGGGCTTCGATTACTGTTACGACAAACGGCTTTACGACCGATTGAAAGATCGCGACTTCGTCGGGGTTCGCAATCACTTGAAAGCCGATATCGCTTACCAATCGAAACTTGCAAGGTTTCTGGAAAACCATGATGAACCTCGCGCCGCGAGCGCACTGGATTGGTCTTTGCATCAACCCGCTGCCATCGCCACGTATTTATCTCCAGGTTTGAGGTTCTTTCAACATGGACAGTGGCAGGGAAACCGGACCAAGATCTCTCCCCACTTGATCCGTGCCCCGGACGAAATCGTCGATCCGTCGATCGAGCTTTTTTATAACAAGCTTGTCGCCTTGCTCGATGACCCAATCTTCCATTATGGGGACTGGGAGTTGCTCGATATCGAGCGTGCTTGGGAGGATAACTGGAGTTCGGATTGCCTGCTGTCTTGGGTCTGGCACGAGCCCCAAAGCCGACGAGTCGTCGTTTGTGTGGTGAACATGGCCGAGCACGAGGCACAAGGACGGATACACATTCCCGAATGGCTCAGGGCAAGTTCCAACGACCCATGGAAAAATCTCTGGAGCGACGAGACCTTCGAGATACCTCGCGATCAATGGGATGCTGGCTGGTGGACGTTGCACGCCCGAGGCTCACAGATCATCGTGATCGCAAACGCCATGGGCCGCATGCTTGAGCATTTTTGCGTCGCTCCGTCCGAGAGAGCTTGAGCCGATCGATCACCTCCAATAGGTTTTTTGGCGCGTACTTTCTCTGCTCGAGTCGGTTGCACTTAGAGTCTGGGCAAAAGTCACTCTGGGCTAAACCCATCCTATCTATGACCGAGGGATGGAGCGTCTCACCGGTATCGCTCCTTTGGGCAATCGAACGCGTGTGATAACCCCATAGCCAATCCCAAGTTTTTGCTTCGTCGTTGCTCCACGAATCAAAACAAGGTCGATAATGCGAAAGGTATTCCCAGTCCAACTCCAATCCCAATCCCTCGGCGCGTTCGCACATCCAATGCAAGGCCTCATTGGCTAGTCCATCTGGGTTGTAACTTCCACCCACATTCGCGTGCGCACCGGCAAACCAAGCTTGCTCTAAATCCCCGGTCCAACCCTCTGGTCTTTGCCATAACTCGGGCTTGAAAGCCACCCGACGTTCATCGATGGCCAAGGCATGATAGGCATGCTTGATCGAACCGTTTAGCCCAACATCGTGATGCGCAGCATCTTGCAATGCTCCTACCGTATCCCAAACGCCGATCATCTGGATCTCGGGACAGGTGCCACGCTGGCCGACTTTGCTGAAAACCCGATTCCATTCCAGGCTCCCTTCCTGAACGCGAAAGTCGTAACAGCGGTACAACTCTGGCACAAAATAATCCGAATCCTTCTGCACCAAGCCGGCATAGTTCATGAAACCGGCTAGGGTTCTGACGGTGTAAGCGCCACGACTGAACCCGAAAAAATAAAGAGCATCGCCAGGCGAGTAGTTGTATAACAAGAAACGGTACAAATTCCTCACATTGGCCTTGAGCCCCTGCCCAGTGGCCGCATTGATATAGTATCGGGAAAAACCCTCATCCTGCTCTTTGATCCCCAGACCCTCCAAATAGTAAACTACCTGATGGGTTCCATCGCTGGCCGTAGGCAAGACGGCCCTGGCTAGCTTGGTGACGTTCGTAGGGTGACGACGGTTCGTCTTTGTATCAATCAAGTGATCCCGATTATTCCAAGTCCCATCGGCACAAAGGACGATTCGCTTCATAGTCTGTTGTTCCGTTTTTCTAAGCCTTGCAATACAAAACCAAGCCTATCGGTCGCCTGGTTCCAACTCCACCTCAATGTACCGCTGCCCAATCTCCGATAGCTCAGCTTCAAGGTCGGTTCGCAAGGGCTGAGGACTGGACAAATAGGGCTTCTCGCGATCCCTGTAGAGATCCTCGGATGACTTTGCATTCCTCACCCAAATCGTGCTCGGATCGATCCCTAGGTCCTGCAGGCTCTGGGCGTAGTTGCGAACGCTACTGAGGCGTTTTCCGAGCTCGTGCAACAGCCTTCCGTCGGGGATCGTCTCCTCGCGTCGCCGCTCGGTCGAGAGGATGGCGCTGGCCTTGGGTTTTCCTCGCTTGGGAACAGGGAGCAACGTATCCAAAAGACTCCCGATACCGACGTTCGCTTGGGATTTCTTTCGCTTCGCCTCGTCCATGATCCAAGGGGTCGAGTTGGCGCTTCCGTGATGCCCGACCTTGAGAAAGTCAATCGGCTCGGACAAATGCTTTTTGTAGTGCATCTCCCACATGACATTCCAGCTCCCATTTCGCTTACCCTCTGCGTATTCGCCGTTCCACTCCGCATCCCCCACGAACAGCAGCCTGCGTTTGCGCCAAGTGATCATCAGGACCACGCTCAAATTGTTCTGGATCGAAGACTCCAACCTCGCAAACTCCAATCCATTGGACTCCATGCGAGAACGGAGTTTCTCGAAATCTCCACGGCTGATGTTCTTAGGGATGGGTGCTTTAGGGTCGGTGGGATCGGCCTGTAAACCTTTGGATCGAGCTTCAGCAACCCCCAACGAAAACCTTTGAAGTAACGCGTCAGCCTGCTTGCCAAGATAATAATGGTCGATGTCCCTCTCGGGACCCAACACGTCAATCGATGTTCCAGGGGGCAGGTTCTCCACCCCCAACTCTTTGGCATTCATTCCGCTATGAACGAACTTGGGCTCAATCTGATTTTTTTTCGGCAACGTTTCGAGGATCAACTTTTCGGCGTTTTCGTTCGTTGCGGAAAAGAACGAAGCAAGCTGCGCAACATCCCCTCGGAGTCGCTTGCCGCTTGCTAATAGCTTGCCCATACTCACTTGTGCCAAGGACCGAACTTGCCGCACTTTCTTGGCCTGCGGGTGCGCAGGGTCCATGCCAACGCTGATCCAAATATTCCGGACTTGGATGTCCTCGAACCAAGCGGCCTCGAAGCCCTTCAAATGGTCGGCGTGACGATGGGTCGCGACGATCAGATCAAGCCTTTTTTTGCCGGGCATGTCCGAATCGGGAAGCTCGCTCTTGAGATGCTCGATCGCCTGCCTCAAGAGCTTGATGCTACCCAAGGTCCCGCAATCGATCAGGATATGGAACCCCCCATGTCGACTCGGGATCCGGACATAGATGCAATCACCAAAACCGACATTGTAAGCTCGCACTAGTAGCTTAGATTCCCGATACTTCCGATTTCCCCTTGCGCGATTTGGGTCGCAAGTTCCTCAAGGAACTTCTCGCGTCGGACTTGACCCGACTCGATCGCCGCTTGCCAAAGTCGATCGATACTCCGTTTGCCCTCGATGCTCGATGAATCTTCGATGCTCGGTGAATCTTTCGCTTTGCTCGTGTTGCCAAGCGACCGATCTGAATAAGGGCGCGAGCCTGGTTTGGCCGACCAACTGAGTATATTCCCTGAATGGTCAAACACCAGCGTTCCTCCGCAGAGCATCGCCGTTTGCATCGACTGGTACTGTCCGAAACGCTCGCCAAGGAGCTCGACATCTTCACTCCAAAGATACTGCAAGACGAACTGCTTACCTAAGGGCCGATTGCTCTCATCGAGTTTGTCCGTTTCGTAAAAATCGATCACCGTAAAATCGCAATTCAGTGGAATCAGGAGCTCCTGGCGGTTATCGTCCAGGAGTCGGTAAGCCGATTCGGGAGACCTTTTGATTTGCTCGATACTACGACGGATCGTTAGCCGACGCGGGCGGTACATCAGCCGTTCGAAATTTCTAGCTCGCTCGATGGCCTCATGCGGGGCCTCAGGACCTCCTTCGCCGTAGCGATTCTCTAAGATAGAACGATCCGAGTTTGTCAGAGATTGAACATCGAGCAAGTCAAAAATCCCTCGATCTCTGAAGGATTGGGAGATGACCGATATCCATTGGTTGTTGTCCGCAGGATCGCACTGCTGGTGCCATCGGCAGATGGCAAACGCATAATCGCGAAAGCTGATGTCGACCGGTGGTAGCAAATCAAGCGACTGGAGAGTGAGTCGACGTAGCGTATTGGTCGCGTTCCAAAAAACTTGACGGGGAGTTCGACTCTTTGCGCTTTTGCTGCCGTTCCATCTCTTACCCATGCCAGTGAGGATATCGAAGATCGCCCCGGAAAGAACCTCGGACAAATCATGATGGGATGTTGTTCCACCCATGCTTTTCATCGTCTGCTGATTCTTAAAGGAACGCAGGTACGGCCGTCCGGCAAGCGCCTGACCAAACCTCTGAGCCAATTGCTGAAAATCCGTAGCGTTCTGGAACTCACCTTCGCTCGCCTCGGCAGACTGTTGCCGGAGCTCCTTGTCCTGTAGGCAAACAATCAGTGCGCTCAGGTCCCCAAAGAACTCGTGGAAGGCGTTCGATTCGACGGAGGGACTCGCATAGAGTCGAGGGCGAATCCCATCGAGCAATGCATGACCGAATTCATGCGCGACAATATGGATCGATCGGCAAGTGTATTCGATCTGGCCCTGAGCATTCTCGTAGTAGTAGAACTGCAAGGACTTGCTCTGACGATCGTAGTAAGCGTTCTGATCATAACCTGCGTGGGGGACAAGAATCAGTCGGCTTCCCTCAAAGGCCCATGGAATCACTCTGCCGAGCGCATTGCCATGCTGAAACATCTCCATTGCCCGACCTAGCAATGCCCAAATGCTAACTTGGTCCCTCTGGAGATCGCTCTGGGCTTGGAATCGCCTGCGGTCCTCCTGCCACTGCGCGGGTGGTTCGATGGTTTCTGCATCGTTGTCGTAGTCGACCACGGCGAATCGAGAGCTCGTCGGTCCGTCTGCCAGGTTGGGCTCCCAGGGGGCGCGGATTGCATCAACCGAACGATTCTCTGAGATCGGATCCAGGAGAAATGGATCATCAAAACTGGTGGGGTGCTCCAGATAATTGAGCTTCTCCCTCAAGGATTTAGGGAGCTGATTCGACTGGGTGTAGAGACTGATCCGCTCCTCTTTGCTTAGAAAAACCTTGGAACTTTCCGCCTGGGATTTAGACCGACTGGATTTCTTTGCACTCAAGGCTTCCTCTCCGGATCTCTAAGCTGAAGTCGACTATTTCATCTTAATCCTTTTCGTATCGATCGCCAACATTTGGATTCGACCAGACTTTTTAAAAAACCACAAAACTATCCGCTTGCGCGTCGCGCGGACATGGTAGATCGATTGTCCCCAATGGCTCTACCATGAAAGAATCCGACCCTCAATGCTGATAGTAAGGCGATATCATCCAATAGGCGATCACGCCAGTGATCGAAACATATAGCCAGATCGGATAGGCGAACTTGGCAATCCTGCGATGCTGATCAAACCGTTTCAGAAGGGCAAACCACAAGGCTCGAAGCACCAGCGGCAAAACCACCAGAGACAATAAGATGTGCGACAGAAGCACAAAATAATAAACGGCCCTTATCCACCCCTCCCCCCCAAACCTCGTCGATGGGTTCGTCAGATGGTACAGAACATAGCAAACCAGGAAACCCGCTCCGAGGCCAAAGGCCGTGAGCATTGCGCTGCGATGCATCGCCACATTCCCCGCTCGAATGCAAATCCAACCGATAACCAAAACCGCACTCGTGACTATGTTGATCGCGCCGATGCAGTGCGGCAATTGCTTGGTCCAACTCCCCAAATCAAATTTCGTTGGAATGGCCAACAATAAGGCAACCACTAAAGGGATCGCGATGGACAAACCATTCGCCAATAGCATCGCTTGGCGATCCGAGGCAAATAACGGTCTAGAGGGTCGATTCGTCATGGTGAATTGGATGTGAGGGATTCGTTCAGGCAGTGCCGAGCAAGTTGGTTCAAAGGACAGGCTCGCCAGTTATTATTCACCGCCTGACAATCCCCCGGACGTGCTGCTCGTCGACCGGATGAATGATCCCAACCTCGGTGATGATCGCACTGATGAGCTCGGCCGGTGTGACATCGAAGGCCGGATTGTAGACGCGTACATTCTCAGGTGCGGTCCTTTTTCCAAAAGCCAAGGTGATTTCCTCGGATTTGCGCTGCTCGATCGGAATGTCCGCCCCGTCGAGAATCGATAGATCGAAGGTGCTCGACGGCGCGGCGACAAAAAACGGAATTCCATGATGCTTTGCCAAAACAGCCAATCCATACGTTCCGATTTTATTGGCCGTATCCCCACGAGCTGTGATACGGTCGGCCCCAACAATCACATACTGAATCTTGCCCTCACGCATCACCTGCGCGGCCATCGAATCGCAAATCAAGGTGCTCGGTACACTATGCTGCTGTAACTCCCACATCGTCAGACGAGCCCCTTGCAACAATGGCCTCGTCTCATCGGCATAGACCTCGATCTCTTTGCCCTGATAGTGCGCCGTCAAAATCGCCGCTAAGGCGGTCCCAAACTCCGAAGTAGCCAACCCTCCGGTATTGCAGTGCGTTAGAATCCCACTGCCATGTTCAAACAACGATGCTCCATACTCGCCGATCGCATGGCACATCCGTCGATCCTCGTCATGAATCTGCCGGGCTTCACGCAAAAGCTGATTGGAAAGCTCGAGGGCCGAAGCCAGATTGCTGTTGCGATCGATGATCCGTCGCATGCGGTCCAACGCCCAGAATAGATTCACCGCCGTCGGACGACTCGTCGCCAAGTAATCGCAAAGCGACTTTGCATGCTCGATAGACTCGTCGATCGAAGCCCGACGGCTCACCAAGGACTGCATCCCCGTGACGACCGCATAAGCGGCTGCGATACCGATGGCAGGAGCCCCACGAACCCTTAGAGCGACGATCGCCTCGTGGGCCTCTTGAACACTTCGAATCGGCACCATCTCCAAACGCTCTGGCAAAATTGTTTGATCCAAGAGCTCGAGTTGCCCAAGCGTATCTCCTTGCCATCGGACGGAAACATAAGGGCTAAGTCCCTGCGGGGCCTGGGTTTGCTCATTCATCGATTCAGTCAACAGCCTTTCTATAACCCGACCTCAAGGATTCCATTCATGACCATCCAGTGCCCAGGAAACGTGCACAGGTAAGGGTAACGGCCGGGCTTGTCTGGTACCCGGAAGTAAATGGCCGACTCTGCCCCCGGCTCGACGATGTCGGTATAACAGATCACCGCATCGGACTCCGGCACATACTGCTTGAGATAAGCGTCCGGAGAACCGATCAGCCGATTGGCAAGGTCCCCTACCCTATCGAGTGTATCGGGTTGGATCAATGCCCAGTTGTGCGGTACCACATCGGGATTGATGAACTTCAATTTCAGAATCTCCCCTGGCTTGGCTTGCAATCGCTTGACGGAAAATTGCAAGTTGTCCATCGCTTGAATCTCTATCTCTCGGGCTCCGTCGAGCTTCTTTTGCCATGGATTGGGCACCCTTTTGGTCAACCAGTCGAGATCCTGCAACATCGGATGGGGCAACTTCTTGGCGATCGCATCGCGAGCCAACAGCTTGGGAGACTCATAAGCCACATCCATCGCATTGACGGTTGCAAAGAGCTCGCAAGGACGGGCCGTACCAATTTGCAAAAGCAAATGCAGTTGGCTGCATAGCTGCAAATCGGGAATCTCAAGAAACAGAGTCTTGGAATCCTCCGAAACCATCACCGAGCGGATAGCCAGCACGTCGTGCCCCATCGCCCCTTGATGCATGACCGAGTACTCGCGAGATCCATAAGCAGGAGAGTATCGATAATTCCAAGCCTGCGCAAATTGCTTGCTCGCATCGCGAGCCGTCGCCGCGTCGATGACGCCCGAAAAATCGACACGCACCCCGTTCTCATGGACATGGAAACCCGTTGGCAGAACCTCAGGGTTGCCTGTATACCGAAGCCGCTCGAAGCATCCTGCGGCAGGAGTGTAAGTCCCCCATCCATGCATTCCCGTGGCGTAAATCCATCCGTCTTGCGGGCGGACCCTCGCTCGATGGACCCCCGAGCGGAAGTCACCTGGCAATGGACTAAAGGCACCTTGCCACTGCGTGCCAACCCGGTCCCGAAGCAACAGATGCATCGTCCCGGTACCAAACGAAGTGTGGACAATCTGGCCGTCGAGTGGACCGATCGTCGAACTGTGAACCTGCACCTGCCCCCCACTGGAATTGTCGATCCCACGCGGAAGATAGAGCATCGGCAATTCAATCTTCTGATTGGGTCTTGGCCCTCGATACCCGTAAAACGGAGGCGGATCCTCCGCGTAACGAGCCGACGCATCGACCGACTCACGAGGTGGTACCAAACAGATCATCGATGTCGGAGTCCAATCTCCCTCCGAGCAAGGGACCGTTATGCTGCCATCGTCGAGCAGCCCAAGGCCATCGGGGTTTCTAAAGCCCGTTGCGATCACACTCGCCTTGAGACCCTCTGGACTGATCCGCACGAGCCCCTCATTGCCCGAGGCAAAATAAAAATACCCGTCTGCATCGCGCTCCAAGCCGCAAAGATAATCATGCCCGGATGCCGAGGTTGTATAAGCGTTCGAGAAACACTCGTAAAAATCGATCTCGTCATCGCCATCGAGGTCGTGCAAACGACTGATCTGATTGCGCCCCAAGGTGTAGATTTTGTCCTCGTGGACAACGACTCCCAAGAGATGATGCATCCCGGCTGCAATCCGCTTCCATGTGGCTTGCTCGGTGTCGAGTCCCGATACCATCCAAACGTCCCCCTGCATGCTCACGACGACCCCCCGACCATCACTCATGAAGGCATGGGCACCCGCAGCAATCAACGTGTTCCAAGGATTCTCCGTCGGCAACTCGATCGTGTCGACCACATAGCCTGCCGTCCCCTTACCAAGTCGAATCGGCGTCTGAAACGTCTCGGGCCATTGGGGTTTTCCGCCCAAAAGAACGTCTTTTTTCGGATGCTCTTGAGCCGGCGCGATCGTTCGCTTCCATCCCCCATCGGCATCCAGGCCCAAGTGATCCAAGTACACCTTGCCCTGATGCTCAACAGCGAAAATCACCTCCTTGCCACTGCGATAGATGCCCCGATAACGAGCCCCCTGCGCCCCCGGGACCAACTGCCGGAAAGAACCTGCCCAATCCCCAAGCTCCTGCTTGGTCCCCTCGATCCTAAACCCGTCGATGTATCCATGCCTTACATCCGTGAATCGAACAAAACCGCCAGTCCAAACGGCCTCGTAAGCCAACGTGTCGGTGTTGAAGCAGGCCGATGCCTCTTTTTCCCCAAAGATGCGAATCGCAACCGTCCGTGGCACCGCCTTGGCCTGGCCGACCAAAACGTTGCTCTGCATCGAACCTAGGTCCACTTGGTTCCATTCGTCACCCTTCCACGTCTCCTCTTTCTGATTGCCCCAATGCCCAAACTTGCCCCCGTCCAACCCTGGAAACGGCTCGACCCATGCCGGACGGTTCTTCATCGCCGCAAAATGCATCCCTTGCTTGGTATACCAGTCATAGACGCGATCCCGATTCACATGCTCCTTGTGATTCGGATAGTTCTCAGGAATCAAAGGCGCAGTGGTCCACGCAAACTTCGACGGCTCATGGGTACTGGCCGATCGGATCTGAGCCTCAAGACTCGCAAGGTCGATCGGGTCGTTTCCCAAACCCATGAGAAATCGAAGCAAATCGGCCTGCTGCCCCAAAGGCAACGTCTCGAATAGACCCGCAGGCATCAGCGAGCCGCTCGGAACAATCTGCTCGATCGTCTCGCGTTCCACCGAACGCTCCTTACGCGTCGCAGGATCCACAAAAACCAACGGCGAGGACTCAAGCGACACGACATACCCAGTCCATACCTGCGAATCGTCCGTCTGAATCTTATAAGCCTGGTAAGCAGGCTCCTGGCGACGATTGGGCCAAAGCAAACTCTCGGCCAATTCCACCCCCGTTCGCTGCTTGCCAATCTGAGTCAACTCCGGACCGATGATCCCCCCTGCACTGCCGATCCTGTGGCATGAAAAACAAGCCAAATTCGCGCGGGTAAACGCCTGCAACCCTCGCTGCGAATCCCCCTGCGATACGGCCTGCTTGACCAACTGCTCGACTCGCTCCTGCGAATAAGCCACCTCCTGAGCCAGAACCTCTGCACCCAGTTCCCAAGTGACCGAGCCAAAGAATATAAAAATTGCTATCAAATAATTTTTGTTCATCATCCAAGCCATGCGGGGAACGAGGAGCACGGAAGTTTGCATCTGTCCACAAGTTCCTTGCGGAGCTAAGACGAAGATACAATGACCATCGGACGACGGATTATAGTCGATTTTTAGGCCGGAATTTGGCTGATCATGCTGCTTATGCAATCTTGCTTTCTTGCAAACTCCTGGGCATTGGCTCTGGCCGGTTGCTTCGTGCTTGCTCTGTGCCCCCAAGCTTCCTGCCAACGCGTCGATTTGCAGCCGACGACCGACCCAATCCTGACGCCTCGCAAACTCGATCTGCCCAAGACCCTCGAGGAGGTCGACCAACTTGAGCCAAGCCCGATCGCAAGTCCAACGGCCAGCGAACTCAAGGAGCTAAGCCAATGGGTCCGCTGGCTATGCCTGATGAACTTGCCCGATAACGTCGAGGACACTCGCAAGTGGGGCAAGCAACGACGGGTCTGGGACGGCGTCGATATGAAGCTCGACGGACTTCGCCTGGATACCAAACAGCGGTGGAAGATGGCCAACGATGGGACTTGGTCTCGCTACCTGATCGAATTTGTAGATCCGGCCAAGGAACTTCAGGTAGAGGTCAAGAAGTTCGACGTCACTCCCGACGGCAGACGATTCACGACAAGCGTCTGGGTCGTGGCCCCATTGAAACTCTTCGGTCGGGTCAACCAATTCGCTCGCGATGTCCAGCTCATAAGCCTCTCGGCGAAAGCCGATGCGACGGTCCGGATGAAAGTCGACTGCCAAGTCGACATTCAATTGCTACCGATCTCGTTCCCGCCGGATGTGGAGTTTCGGCCCAAAGTCCTCGACGCATCGATCGAGTTATTGGATTTTCAGATGCACCAGATCAGTCAGATCCACGGTCAGGCTGCCGAGTGGATCGGAGAAGGAATCGAGGATATCCTCGATCGAAAGCTGGCTGAGTACCGAGAAAAACTCGTTGTAAAAATGAATCAATCGATCGCCAAGCAGCAGGACAAGCTTCGTATCTCGGCCTCGAAATGGCTGACAAGCTCGATGAACTTCAAACCTACCACATCGAAGACCCGAGATCCGAGCGACAAATAAATCGCTCTCCGAAGAATGGCCTAGGTCTCGTACTGGACCTTGCCATGCTTGCTGGCTCGGCTGATCTTGTCCATCGCGTAAAGTCCCGAGAGAACAAACTCAACGCAAGAGGCTCGGATGGCCGGGTGCTCCGATGCGTTGACCTCAAATGCAGTATCCCAGACCGGTGGCACATGCTTGAGCCGTTCTGCATAAGCTTCGCTCGGCAACAGATCCCCGACCTCGATACGCACCCCTTTGCTAAAGATCTCGGAAATCTGCGCCAGCCCGTACTCCTGGACATACTTCTCAAAGACCACTTTGATGGCGCTGGCGATGAGTGCATCGAGGACCTTGCGCTCGGACATTTGATGCGAACCCATCAAGTCCAACTCCAGTTTGCCAAGCGATGAGGTTGCCAAGTGGCCAAGATCGCTGATGCGGGGAACGGCGAGCGGTTCCTTGAGGATCACCGCCCGATGGCGCGCCGATGCGATCATGGTGCGAAAATTCGCAAGAGAGAATCTTGCCGAAACCCCGGAAGCTTGGTCGACATACTTGCTTGCTCGGGCTTGGGAGGTGATCTCTTCGATAATCTCCATCATAAAATAAGGTATTTGCACAGGGTACTTGCCACCCAGATCGGTACCAGCCTCTTGCAGGAGAATTTCGATCCCCTGCTCGCGATCCTTCGGGTAGTGGGTCTGAATCAGCGAACCGATCCGGTCTTTGAGTTGCGGGATGACCTTGCCGCTACGGTTGTAGGTGCTCGGGTTGGCCGAGAAGAGAATGAAGATGTCCAAATCGAAGCGGACGGGGTATCCGCGAATCTGAACATCCCTCTCTTCGAGAATGTTGAACAATCCGACTTGAACGAGCTCATCGAGTTCGGGCAGCTCATTCATCGCAAAGATCCCACGGTGCATTCGAGGAATCAGACCAAAGTGCAAGGCCGACTCGGAGCTCATGCTCACCCCGCCGGTGAGCTTCGACGGGTCGATCTCTCCGATGATGTCTGCGAACTTGGTTCCCGGGGCAAGCCTCTCGACGTACCGATCCTGGCGATGCCACCAAGCGATCGGAGTCTCTTGGGGTGAATGCGTCTTGAGGAACTCCTTGGCCTGCTGGGTGATCGGTCGCAAGGGATCCTCATGGACAGGGACCTCAGGGATGTCCAGGTAGGGGACATATTCATCGAGGAAACGGACCAACGTCCGCATCAGACGGCTTTTGGCCTGCCCTTTTTCACCCAGGAATAGCAAGTCATGGCCGGCCAAAAGAGCGATGTTCAGCTCGGGCAAGACGGTGTCTTGGTAACCGATAATCCCAGGATAAAGCTCCTCGGAAGACTCCAAAGACCGAAGAAAATTCTCTCGCATTTCCTCTTTGACGCTACGAGAACGCCAGCCGCTTGCGATCAACTCGCTGAGAGTTTTGGGTTGGTTTTTTAAATCCGATGCGATCGATTCGTGCTGCGTCATCAAAAATGTCCAAAAAGCTTCGCGGTTTGACCTAGTATCACTCCTTGGGCATCTTAGGGGAACGGTCAAGCGAATTGGCGGTAAATCCGCCCAGCACTTGGAAGAATCCTCCCCCTAGCGGATAATGCACGAAATGTCACGTCGATAGCGACCCGATCCCTTCGGAACGCTTTGGATCACCGCAGGAGGCTTTGTTACTGCATGAATCAGATCTTGGATGGATTGAACGAATCGCAGCACCAAGCCGTCACACACGTCGAAGGCCCCTTGCTGACCCTGGCCGGACCTGGAACAGGAAAAACACGTGTCGTGACCCACCGCATCGCCTACCTTCTCGAGCAGGGAATCTCGCCCTATTCGATTTTGGCCCTGACTTTCACCAACAAAGCGGCCAAAGAGATGAAGCATCGGGTCGAGAAAATCGTCGGCGATAACCCCATCTGGATGGGGACCTTCCACGGCTACTGCGCTCGGTTCCTCCGACACTACGGCAACTTTGTCGGACTCAAAGACAACTACACGATCTTCGATGTCGATGATTCCAAAAAAGCTCTCGAAGAGGCCATCTCCCAGAGCGAAGTCTCACTGACCCACCTGAAGTTCGCCGACATCGCCAAAGGAATCAGCAATCTCAAAAACCGAGCGATCACGCCGGAAATGCTCCAACAGCAAGCCCGAAACGCCGTCGAAATCGCCGTCCGCAAAGTCTATCCGGTCTACCAAAAGTACCTGCTCAGAAACAACGCCGTGGACTTCGACGATCTGCTCATGCACACCGCGACCATCCTCAGGACCAACGAGGACCTTCGCGCCGATCTTGACTCCAAACACCGCTACGTCCTGGTCGACGAATACCAAGACACCAACCTGGCTCAGTACATGATCGTTCGGGGCCTGGCGCTCGACCACCCCAACATCAACGTCACCGGCGACCCGGACCAATCCATCTACGGATGGCGCGGGGCCGATATCGCAAACATCCTGAACTTCGAAAGGGACTACCCCGAACTGGCCATCGTGCGACTCCAAGAAAACTATCGCAGCACGCCACAAATCCTCTCGCTCGCCGACCAACTGATCGCATGCAATGTCCACCGCAAGGCCAAGATGCTCATCCCGACCTGCCCAGATGGCCCAAAGGTCCGCTTGTGCTCCTACGCATCGGCCAAAGATGAATCCGAAAACATCGCCGATCAGATCGCCAAACATCTGATCGAACAGACCGCCAAACCGAAAGATTTCGCAATCCTCTACCGCACCAACGCCCACTCGCGTCTCTTTGAACAATCCCTGATGCGGCGCCGGATCACCTACCAACTCATCGGCGGATTCCGATTCTACCAACGTCAGGAAATCCGTGACCTCATCGCCTACCTGCGACTGGTCAATAACCCCGAAGACGATGTCTCCTTCAAACGGGTCGTCAACCTTCCCCCCCGAGGACTTGGGGATAAATCCCTCCGCCAAGTCACCGAACTGGCTCGCTCTCGCGATATCCCCATGCTCGTCGCCCTTCGGGCAGCCATCGACCACGGACTCCTGAGCAAAAAGGCCCAGTCGGGTGCCCGAGAATTTCTTTCGATCTACGAAAAACTTGTACACCTCTCGGGCGAGTCGATCGTCGCGATGCTTACCCACCTTCTCGAAGCGACCAACTACATCGAGTACCTAGCCGGCAAAAAATCCGAAGCTCCCGACGAGAGTGTCAAGGAAAACGTCGGCGAACTGCTCTCGGATGCTCAAGACAAAGATGCACTGCTGGGCCAGGGTGGAGGACTCCAACAGTTCCTCGAAGAGATCAGCCTCGCGAGCGATACAGACAACATCACCGACGAGAACCGCGTCACCCTCATGACCCTCCACTCGGCCAAAGGTCTTGAATTCGATCACGTCTATCTTGCCGCCGTCGAACAAGACGTCTTGCCGCACGTCCGAAGCAAGGACGATCCGGCCCAACTCGAAGAGGAACGCCGCCTGTTCTTCGTCGGGATCACCCGCGCTAAACGAAACCTCCAACTGAGCACTGCGGCAAGCCGTGGCTTCAGCAATAGCCGTATGAGTTGCCCGAGCCAGTTCCTGATGGAACTCCCAAGAGCTGAAATGTCGATGGTCGACCACACCGGAGTAAACCCCAGAGACATCTCATGGTCGGATCACCGAGACCCAGACTTCTCCGACTCCGACGACTGGGCCGACGAGCCCTCCGATTTCTCCGAAGATTGGAATCAAGATGTCGCGTCGGACGAAGATTACCCCAAGACCACCTCCAGAAGCTCCTCCAAAAACTCAACCAAACGGGGCATCCCCTCGAGAGTCGACCCGGATGAGTACTCCCAGGTACCAGCCGCCGATCACTATCAAGCTATCCCCAAACTCAAAACCGGCTCTAGTATCGGAGCCTCGATCACCCTGGCCGGAACCCCAGTCGATCGCTTTGAAAACGGATGCCGAATCTCCCACCCACGCTACGGGCTTGGAAATATCCTGTCGGTCGACGGTTTCGGCCCTAAACGCATGGCCCGAATCTCGTTCGATAGCGGAGAAATCAAAAGCTTCCAGTTGAGCAAATCCCCTATCGACATCGTCTAGACGAACATCATCTCCACGAACCAACCCAAGATTGCAATTCCCCATGATCAGCGTTTTCGAACTGTTCAAAGTCGGAGTCGGACCGTCAAGCTCCCATACCGTCGGCCCGATGATCGCCGCTTACCGCTTTGCCCATGAAGTCACCGAGCAATCCGAAATCGCCCGCTGCTGCGCCCGCATCCGAGTAGAACTCTATGGCTCACTGGCACTGACCGGACTGGGGCATGCAACCGACACGGCAATCTTTTGCGGATTGGCCGGTTGCCTGCCGGATCGAACCGAGGTCGACAAACTCCAGCGGACCGTCGAGTCGCTTCGCACCAATCAGTGCATCGAACTGGCCGGAAAGAAATCGATCCCTTTCGACGAAAAACGGGACCTGATCTGGTTGCGCAACGAAACCCTACCCGCCCACCCCAACGCCATCCAATTCTCGGTCCTCGATACGCACAACCAAGTCCTCTTCTCAAAACGTTACTACTCGACCGGCGGTGGTTTCGTCTACGACGAAAAGGAACTCGCCTCGCTCAAAGAATCCCTGTCCAAGCCCCCCAACGATACCCCCCAAGCAGAGCCCTTTCCATTTACGACCGCCGCCGAACTGATCCAAATGGCCAGGGAGAGCAACTGCCGTATCGATCAAATCGTCGACGGAAATGAACAAGTCCACCGCAGCCCCGATGCCATCGCAGAACAACTCGACCGTCTCTGGGCCGTCATGGCCGCCTGCATCGACCGGGGATGCATGAGCCCAGGTATCCTCCCGGGCTCGCTCCATATCCGTCGCCGTGCACCAGGAATCTACCAAAAACTCACCGGCGGCACCTCACTGCTCCCGAGCCAATGGCTCGAGCAACACGCCCAAGAAAAACTCAAAGATCCCCTCCAACAACTCGATTGGGTGAGCCTTTTTGCCCTGGCTGTCAATGAAGAAAACGCAGCAGGTGGCCAAGTCGTCACCGCTCCGACCAACGGCGCCGCAGGGGTCATCCCCGCGGTCCTCGGCTACTACGTCTATCTAGTCCCAGACCCAGGACACCCAGATTTCGATCGAACCATCTCGGACCGTGAAGGTGTCCATCGGTTCCTCAAAACGGCCGGTGCCATCGGCATGCTCTACAAAAGGAATGCCTCGCTCTCGGCCGCGGAGATGGGATGCCAAGGTGAGGTCGGTGTGGCTTGCTCCATGGCCGCTGCCGGACTCGCCGCATGCATGGGCGGAACCATCGAACAGATAGAAAACGCCGCCGAAATCGGCATGGAACACAACCTAGGATTGACCTGCGATCCGATCGCCGGACTCGTCCAAGTCCCCTGTATCGAACGCAACACGATGGGTGCGACCAAAGCCATCAACGCCGCAAGACTCGCTGTCCTCTACGGAGATGGCAAACACTTCGTCTCCCTGGATCGAGTTATCGAAACCATGCGACAGACCGGCGTCGATATGCAATCGAAATACAAAGAAACATCACTCGGGGGATTGGCCGTCAACGTGGTCGACTGCTAGTGATCCTCCCGCGGACCTGAAGGGTCCCGGAATTGTCGAAACGCTGACCGACCGGCTCATTGATCCGAAAGAGCAACCACCCAGCGGTCGTCGCCTCGTAGACCGTCTGCTTGCCTACCCCAAAGACCTCCAGCGGTGCCGACGTGTCGGTACTGATAAAGCCACCTAGCAATTTCCCAAGAGGCATTCGTCGATGGTACTCGTAAGTGATCCCATCAGGGGAGCTTTCCCAAGCCTCCTGATTCACCGAGCGAACCACGTAGGTACCCTGCGCATGGATCTCCACCTGCTCTCCTGCCTCCAAGAAACACCTCGCCAATTGCCAGCCCTTGGCACAATCCGTATCGAGCGTAAATTCGCTAAGTCCAGATTCGCGGATGCCTTGTGCAACATCCTCGATCGCCACGAGATTCGATTCGGGCTCGTATCCGAAATCAAAGTCGTCAACAAAGAGCTTCCAATCCCGCTCGACCCAATCCCAACGCGCTGAGAGCGATTTTTCGAATTCCTCGCTGAGCTTCATCGAATAGTCCAAAGGGGCTGACGATGCGCGCTCTAGCAAAGGCCCATAGACAGGATGGTTGCGAAGGTAGACGCAAGCAGCCCAGCTCCAGACATAACGGTCCATCCGGTTCTCTCGCTCGTTGCCGTATCGGAGAATTTGCTTGATACGTGGCATCCGCTTGGCCGCAGTCGATTCCGCCAAACGCTTGAAACGCCCCCAATGGGGAACCGAGCCCGCATCGGCCGGGATAATCCCCATGGTCAATTGGTCATCCTCCCAGCGATGCGTCCCTTCAATCTCAGCCATTCCCTCCATGAACCAAGGGGAGCCACCCCCACCAAAAGCCCGATACATCACCCAATGCGTTGCCTCATGGAGCAACAAATGACGCCGGTAATACACCGATGGCTGCTCACGCAAGAAAACCTTGTCGGCGATCTGTAGGCCGTCCTCAAAGGCGGGCACTCCCTCAAGCAATCCCGCTTGCTCAAATAGCTTCCGATCCCCGATCCAGTGGATCACCAGCGGCCATTTTCTAGCCGCCACAGGGTCGATCGACCATTTCTGACACCAAGACATAAGTGCCTGATCGAGCACCTTGGGCCACGACTCGATTTCCCGATCGATCGGCATGTCGGTAATGATGGTCCATTGGTCTTGGGTCAAACGTTTTAAACCCAGAGCCGAATCGCTTTGCGCAAAGAGCCTGCCCCCGGCAAAAAAAACAAAGGCGATCGCAAGGAGCCACCCAAGGACCCGTTTGCCGCTTGCCATCGTCGGGATCGAATCGGTCGGTCTTTTCATCGGTATCGCTTTATTTAACGGCGCGATGCGATCAACTGGGCCTGGATATCCAGTGCCAATTCAACCGCTCCGGCAGCGTGATCAAGACTCAGCCGCGGTGCGCTCTGGCGACTCAATACGCTCTGAGCCATCTCGCCGATCTCTGCCTCGAAGGCATCAATATCGTCGGCTGCGGGTAGCTCAGGACGAAGCACTCGGCCATCGCGTGTGATGACTTTCAATGGCATGCTCTCTGCGGCGTCGCTATGGGCAGCGAACTCAAAGTGAACCGTTGCATCGCGTAAATGCAGCTCAAAAGCGTGAGTAAATGGACGCCCAGGTCCGTCGATAACCCCCGAAGAACTGCTGACGGCAATGTCGGGCGATTCGAACTCATAGAGCACGTGCACGTACTTCGCTACGCTCCCGTGCAATCGACCCACCGCATGCGTCGACTTGGGTTTCCCAAAGAGCAATTGTATCCAATGCAAATCGTGAACGTGCAAATCGACCAGAGGACCTCCGACTTTGTCGGCTTGATAGAAATCCGGTATCCAGGTCGGATCGGATATCACCCGTTTAAAATAACCGCCGATCGCCGGGCCATATATTCCTGAACGGACAAGCTCTGTGGCGTAAGCAAAAGGGCCCATGTAAGGCAGGACGTGGGCGACAAGAGCCAGTTGACCGGTTTTGCGCGAGGTCTCCTGGATCCGATGGCAACCCTCAAGGGTCAAAGCCACCGGCTTTTCGATAAACACATCCTTGCCATGCTCCATCGCATAACAAGCCGCATCGACATGCAGATGCGGCGGGAGACAAATGTCGATGACGTCGACTTGAGGTAGTTTGACCAACGCTTCGAGCGTCTCGGCGACGTCCAAACCCTCCAACGATATCTGCTCTCCAGGAGGCCCAAAGTTCCCTTGGATCCCTCGCCAATCCCCTCCGCGTTTTTTGGGGTCCTTGCTGGCAAAGGCGATCAGGTCTGCAAGCTCCGAGCGACGGTAAGCCAGCGAATGGATCCAGCCCATAAAGCCAATTCCGACGAGGCCGACGTTGACGCGATTCTTATTCTGCATGGAGTCTCTCTGGAGGGTAAATGGAAGCTCTTGGCTCTAATTCTTCTGGTGACTCTAATTCTTATAGAGGATCGCTTGGTCGTCCAAGGGAAGAATCCAAATATTTCTAAAACGTGTCGGACTGCCATGGTCTTGAAGAAAGACTGGGCCGACGCTAGTCGCTAGCTGCTGCTTGCCAATCTTCTTGAGATAATCGGTAGTCCCATAACGGAAAGGATGATAAACCGACTTGGGTTCCTCAAATCGCGTGCGGTCTTGGACCAATTGACCGTTCAACCAAGCGGTAACCTCTCCGGGTTCGATGATCTTGCCCTTGGCGTCGCGTCGAGGAGCCCGATAGCGGATGTCATAGACTTGCCACTGGCCCGGCTCTTTCGATGCGTTGACCAAAGGTTTGGAAAACCCGTACAAGGCACCTTGATCGTGGTCGGTGATTTCCTTTTTACCGAACGAATTAAAGATTTGAAGTTCGTAGTTGCCGTGAATATAGATCCCGCTATTGCCCTCGGCCAGTTCTGAGACCATGAATTCCACATGGATGTCCGCATCCTGGAAGTGCCATTGCGAGACGATGTGGTTGACGCGGTTTTCACTCTTGGTCGCCACGAGTCCATCGTCCTGCCTTTTCCAATCGATCCCCTCACCGCTCATGCTCAAAAACTGATGGCTCTTGGCATCGAGCAGGACTATTGCTCCTTGGGGAGCTGGGGACGCAAGGACCGACTGATCGGGCCGAAATACTTTTGAATCCTGGGCTGGCTGAAGTGCTGGTTGCTGTGCGTGAAGCGTAGAGCAAGACAACATCAAGACGGAGGCAACTAGACCAACAAGTCGGATACGCATAAGAACTCACTTTGATCATCAGCAACGATGAGGCGACAAGACGACGAAAGGATGTGAAAAAACGACCTATAGGGATACGAAAAAAGCCAGATCGCGAATGGCAACCTGGCTCTGATTGTATCAAAAGACCCGATAGAATTGGGGAGCTGATTCAAATCAGCTCGCTTGAAACTCCCCAGGAGCTCCAATGGCTCGATTTAGCCGTTGATCAATGCGGCGATCTTTTGATAGTCGCGGATCGCTTGAAGTGCGCTCTCTGCCGATCCACTCGATCGAATGAAATCCGCTGCGGCCTTCAGGTTTCCGAAAGTTGTATCCGTATTGGCTGCTTTGGCCGACTTCGCCGTTTTCGCAGCAGCAACTACCTTATTCTTTGTACCTGGTTTGCGTCCTCGCTTTTTACCTGGCTTCTTTCCATCCGCGGAACCACGAAGCGCTTGACTGACCAACGCTGGATAAACCTTATGGCCTTGCGCAGTCAATTCCTTGATGATCTCAGAAGCCTTCAAGGTCGGATTGCTCGCCGCAAAATCCCTCACAATCTGAGAGGTGCTAGTAGAACTCTTGGTTCCTTTTTTCAAAATGTATCTCCTAATAAGGTTAATGGTGAATGAGCGGGAACGTGAATCTTAATCCAGCCTAAACTTATTTGCAAACATAAAAAGCCCTAAAAAGACTCGCTCAATCCACAAAAAATATTAAACAGTCGAAATCCTTGGGTATTTATTCTCAGGCTCTGCAACGACTTAAGGTGTCAATAGGGGCAGCGCGAACAATTTTTGACGGTTGACGAAATCGGACTTCGAGCGGAAGTTTTCATCAAGCGAACCCAAGACGTCTGTGCGTTGATTCGGGTTCAAAGGATAGTTTTACTCGATTCGAAGGAGAGATCATCATGCGTAAATTAGCATGGATTTTCATCGTAGGTTTTTCGAGCGTCCTGGTTGGGGCTTGCGAAAATTCCATCGGCTGCGATCACTGTGTCGCTAAGCAAAAAGCGCAACAACAAGCGTCCGAAGGACGATGCCGACACGTCGGCGGGGGTATGGGCAGCGGTAGGTACGAGGGTGTAGGATTCTCCACCGTCTCGGCCGACCATGCAATCTCGCGCTGCTGCTACTGGGGCCAACGAACCGCGATCGGAATCGGCGTAGCACAGGGCCGAAACGGCTGGTACGCAACGGTCCTATACCGCTAGTTCCAAGCCGTCTTGTTGATCGCTATTTCAAACGAAGGATCCTGCCATCAAAGTTCCATTCAGCAGGATCCTTCGCCTGTCTTCACTAGGCGATTTTCGGACGAAGCATGGTGCTATGCACCAATGCGCCGATCGAATAGCCTGCTTTGAGCCCTTCGGTTCCATCGAACAGAAAATGAATTCCACCGTAAACTCGACTCCATGATGCCTCGTCTGCCGCTTGGTAGAAACTACCAAAACTTCTGAGGATCCTCTTGGATGGATCGTAGGGCAATTGAGCGGTGTTGGTAGGAACATCCTTTTGAGATGTAAAGGCGTAGTTTTCTCCAAAGATCGCCGTAAGGATCTCCGCAGATGCACCACTAAAAGTGCTATGGCCAGATGTATAGGCCGGGAATGGAGGGGTAACTAGCAGTGGCAACCAACTTGTATCCTGAAGAGTCATCGCGTTTCCGTCGGTGTCTGCCTTGCGTATCGCATCGATCGGCCTCCATAAATCATACGCGTACTTGGTATCCCAGCAACTGATTCCCGCATCTGCCAAAGCAATATTCAGAAGCGCTAAGGTTCTTGCCGACTCGATCAAATTCTGATTGCTCCCCAAGGAGGTATCCGCTCCTATTCGGTTCCAATGACCAGGCGGCGTGAAGGTCCCACCTCCATCCGCCCAGAAATTCGCAATATCGGTCTGATCTGTAGTCCGGGTCGAGTTGCTCCTGCTCCCCACCTTCATCACCTGATCGACCGCAATTGCGTAAGCCTCGGAGTCCAAGGATGGCGGAGGGGGGGCAAGGAACTGTTTCGACGAGCTCATCGCGAAAGGAATGACCTGTGGCCATTGCGGCAAAAGCGGTGCCAGAAAAGCAGGAAGGGTTCGGTTCCAATCGCCCGGCTGGTCGCCTGGCACATAGTCGACCTTCGCATCCGAACCGTCGTTGGCCCTGGCCGCAATCACTGCCCTGGCAACCTCCTGACCAAATTCCTTACTCGAATCCAATTGCCCAGCATCGGGCACAGAGTCCAGGCATTCGGCCAAGGTCGAATCCCAAACGCTCAAAAAGGAGGGGTACAGGTGGGATGCAACATCATGGGCTGCAAAAGAAGCAGCTATTCGAGCATCGATGCCTACCGGATTCGCTGTCCCGTGATACAAAAAGGATTCGTAGGTTTGGTCGATGGCATTGATTGCATCGAACATCGCTCCTTGGATCATCGCGATATTTCTCCCCACCTTGGGAGGTTCCGACGTAAATCGCGTGCCAGGAACGGGATCATCGGTCACACCCCGCCAGTCCCGTATAACGTTCAAAACAGCAGCGTTCCACTCATGGACAACGTTTCCTACACGAATGGTTGAAACCATCGGAAGCTTCCGTCCCAGATCATCCATAACCGTTATCTGCAAATCGTAAACGCCTTGGACCACATCCAGGGAAATGACGAAATCCCCTGAATCACTAGCATGAGTTCGCATCTTGGCGAGCGATAGCGGGTCAACATAATCAACAAAAGCCGAGGGAACCGTTTTACCAGCGAGCCTGACGCTTTGGCTAAGAACCGTTCCGTTACGATTCAGATCCCGGGTTGAATCAAGCGCCGCTTGGCCAAACATCCCAACCCTTGTGCGATTGATCGAATCAACCACGGCCAGAACGTCGGTCGGATCCAATCTGTTGTCTCCGTTGACATCGCAATAGGGCTCGTCTGGGGGTTTGGGCCCCACAAGATCTCTCGGGCCGCTGATATTGAGCTCATTGATGATCTGAAGTACATCCAATGGGGAGACTTCCTGTGAGCCATCGACATCGTTAGGCAAGAAAGCATTTTGCCATGATCCATCAAAAGCCAAACGGCTTTCCAGGGATTCGATTCGGATTTTTCGATTTGTCGTTTTCATATCTAGGAACCTTCAGCATGTAATGGGCTAAAGCAACTTGGGCCAACTCTATAGTAAATCGGGACATTCAAAACTAACGAGCGTTCAAGGAAACCAAGGAGTGAATCGACTCGATAGCAAAATCGATATCCGTTGGCTGATTGTAAACAAAAAACGACAGCCTAAGGGTCGGGCCAATCCCCAAAAACTGATGCAATGGCTCTGCACATTGAAAGCCCGAACGGATACAAACCCCGTAGGAGTCACTCAGCCCACGCGCAATGACGTGCGATGGGAGACCGTCAAAGTAAAACGATACAGGCCCCATCGAATCCTCAGTATCAGATGACAACACGCGAATCTTTGGTAGCGACAAAAGCTTTTCAATCGCGTACGACCGCAAAAACTTCAAATGCTCGGCGAGCCTTTCGCAGTCCAACTCCTGCAAATAATCGACGGCTGCAGCCAATCCTATGACCGCCTCAATCGCAGGGGTTCCAGGCTCCAACCGCCATGGGTCATCCTTATATTTGATCTCCCCTCCACGCAGACTTTCAACGATTCCCCCACCTTTCGAGACGACCTCAAGGCGCGTCAAACACTCCGGTTTTCCCCACAACACTCCAATTCCTGCTGGGGATCCGAGTTTATGACCGCTGAAAGCAAGGAAATCACATCCAAGGACTTGTGTATCGAGCGGGCCATGCGGAGCCGATTGGGCCGCATCCAGGACCACGATCGCTCCGTGACGATGAGCTTGGTCGACAATCGTACCGATGTCCGGCTTGTGACCAGTGACATTAGAAACATGACTCAGACACACGATCGCCACATCGCCTCGGGATAATTCGTTGAGAATTGTCAATTCATCGACACTACCATCAACTTTTGGTGGAATCGATGTGGTCCTTGACGACCCCCAGGATAGCAATGACGAATGGTGATCTGTTGCGGATGTCAAAACCCTCCGGCGATCCGGCCATCCCTGAGCGATCAGGTTCAAGGAATCTGTCGTGTTCCGTGTAAATACCACCTCGTTTTCAAGTCCTCCGATCCAGCGCGCCACGATCAAGCGAGACTCTTCATAAGCCTGGGTTGCTCGGTCCCCGAGATAGTTGACCGATCGGTGCACTCCCCCTGTCCTTGTAATCATCGCGTCAACAACCGCATCAATCACCGATCGGGGGCGAAGGGCCGTCGCAGCACTGTCAAGATAAACCAATGGTTTTCCCGAAGGTGTCGGTTGAGTAAAGGCTGGAAAGTCACCCGCTATGGTCGCAGGTAGCAAACGCGAAGTATTCGAAGCAGTCATTTTCTATCGCACCCAAGATGAAGGTCGTAATCGGCAAGTTAAATACTTGCCATTGGGCTCGGGTTGAATGAATGGCAAAATACGGAAGGTGATTTTCGTAGGCGATCCTCCCCCTTCGGACAACAAATCCTCCATTCGAGATCGAATCGAATCGACATCAGGCGACAGACCGAAGAAGGAAGGTACGATTTGCAACTCGAAATGATTAGTGCTGATCTGATCAAGCCGGAAATTGTTTACACCCCTATCCGAGTAAGCGATATCGCCAATCTCAGAGGCCGTTACCCAGCGGCTACTGCGAACCAATGTCTCCTGCACCCTGCCTAGAATCTCAAGCCGTTTCGTGTCCCGACCGCATGCACATGAACCTCCTAAAATCCTTCCGATGTCGCCGACTCTATAGCGGATCAGAGGCATCGCCGTATTGGTCAGATCCGTGATGACCACTTCGCCAATTTGGCCGTCCGGGACAGTTTTTCCATCTCGGAAAATCTCGACTTCAAAAAAAGATTCGATGATATGCATGGCCCGATGATTGTCGCAGGAAACGGCAATTGAACCTAACTCGCTTGTCCCATACATGTTTCTAGTTTCAACTCCCAACGCACTCCTGACACGCGAAAGAAGTGAGTCGCACGCCAAGCCACCGTAGGGCATTACATACTTGAGGTAATGGCTCCCGACAGTCCGCTGGGCCTTATACTCAGATAACCACAGAAGGTACTGCGGGAAAGCTCGGAGCAAATAAGGACGCCCAGTGTCCAATAAATCCCAGGTTTCCGCCATCTGCTTTGATAGATCTGAAATAGATCTGGCATCAAGCGGTGCGAGGATGTCCTGTTTAAACATCAACCGCCGTTCAAACAGACCATTTAAGTCAGACCGAAACTTTTCTGATCTCCAACTGCCATTCTTCAAGCCCCCCCTGATATGTCTCAGTACAGAAGTTTCCGGAGGACCTTCAAGTCCGCATACCGAATTGCACACGTTTGGCGGAATGTCCGTAATGGATGCCCCTAAAGATCGCCCCGTGGCTACCTCCAAAACATGCAAAGCGCTCGCTCTGCCTGCTTCCCTTTTTGGAAAATTAGTCACTACAGTCAATCGCTCACCGGAAGTCCCCGATGTAGATCGGTAAGTGCGACTGTCTTGAGTGTCTCTCGTTAAAACCCCCTCCGGAAATCTTGACCGGATCTCCTGCTTGCCAATGGGAGGGAGCTTCGAAAAACAATCCAATCCACATGCGTCTCCAGGCAGTTCAGACTGAGGATGCGATCCACAAACCAGACCCGCCTGTTCCAAGCGATCCTTAAACAAAGCCGTTTCCATCGCGCGCCCCAGCAAAGCAGTCAACCGAGTATCACGACCGAGCCGCCTGGACGCAGAAAACCTCGAATCGCTATACCTACGAAGCGACCTTGCTTGACTTAAAAAAGAAGCCTTGCCCACCGCCTGCAATGCTTGGATGAAAAGGAACGCCGCCCATTTCCTGATCAGAAAACTGAATAAATTAATTTCAATTCCTCTCGAAACTGAGCCCAGCGAGGTTCAAAAGTCACTAAGCCTGCAAATCCCTCCGCTAGGTCACTCCGCTAAGACGCTGTGCGCGGAATTCCTCGATTATATCGACCTGTCCTTTCCGGTCAAATCCTTCAGGGGACGGTCCCGATATCAAGTGGGTTTCTTACAAATCTGCAAGAATCAGGAGCATAGAAACTTCCACTGCCGCCTAGACGCAGCGATGGCTTGAAGCAATCAATTGCTCCAAGCCACCTCCACCAAAATATCACTGGACCATCGCCGCGGGACCGGCTCTGTGTAGAGTTACTAAAATGCACCACCACCACCGAAACCACCCCCGCCACCACCCAAGCCGCCGCCACCGCCTAGACCGCCACCGCCACCCAATCCACCACCTCCACCACCGATTCCGGTACCAAACGATGGAATCGAACTGTCGACACCCATGAACATCGGCGTACTGAAAACCCGAACGTAGCGACGGTCTCCCGAGATCACAGCGTTGGCCATCATCATCGTTCCCGAAGGAATCGCCTGAACGATCGGCATGTAACCGACCCCGCCACCCCGCGCAAATCCAGGGATCCTGCCATTGATCCCACCCGAACCGTTATTGCCAAAACCACCAGGACCAAATCCACCCGACCCATCTCCTGAACTTCCTCGACCCGCAGCGAATCGCTGAAGCATGGCCATGTAAGCCCAGTTCTGATCGATGTCGTTATTCCCGGCCGCGTTCTGTGCGTCCTGTGCCGCCGGCGCAACCTGCGCCAAAACCGCTTGGCCCGCAAAGGCCTTCTCGGCCTGAACCTTGGCCAATTGCACCGCCGCAATCGGCTCGGCACGATGCCCTGTCTTGACCTCCGCAGTGTAGACCGACTCCTGGTCCAAAGCGATCTGCTGGCTGACTACCTTCTGGTTGGGTGTTCCATAATCGGTGACCAAATTCACCGTCACCTTGCCTCCTGCAACCTCGCCCCAAACCTTACGCACTGAAACCTTATACTGCCCGGCATAACCCTGAGCACAAGCATAGGTCTCCGAAAATCCATCCTTGCTAGGTTTATCCAGCGAGGAACCGTCGGCAAGAAGCACTCCGCCAGCAATCGTGCGAGGATTGCTCGAACTGCAAACCGTTCCGGCCGGCTCCTCGACCACCAAATCGATGTCGGCATTGCCAGTCCAAGTGACTCGAACGACGATGTCCCTGGTCTGCGACTTCTTCATCGCTTGCTCAAGCGCATAGGCCTCCATCTTCCGCCCCTCATTGTTGAGCCTCAGATAGGCCGCCTTGGCGGCCATCAAGGCTCTTTCAATCAAGGGTAGATGCTCGTCGGACCACGACTGACTCAATACTCCAGTCGATGCCCATACCACCCCATCACGGTCTTCCAACTCCAGGCTCAAACGTAAGCCAGCATCCAAAGGAAGCCGCTCTCCGGGAGCTACCCGATGTACATCGCGATAAATGCTCAACGCTTCCTTCTTCATCCCTTGGCTTTCGAGATACTGTGCGATCTTCATCGCAGACGTCACATCTGCTCCGAAATCCACACTCGAGAGCAAGACCCGACGGATTTCCTTGCTTGTGTGTCCGCTGCCTTGCATCGAAATGCTCAGCGCTTCGTACATCCAAGGTGCTGGCAGAGTCTCGCGAAAGACCTCATTCAACTGCTCGACGACTTCGCCAAAAGCGACCTTGGCCACCGAATCGTCCTTGGCCACCGCTGCCTTCGAGGCGACATTCATCTTCTCCTTGACCCACGAAGCAAACTGAGCTTCTGCATCGGCTCGCTCATCTCCCTCCGTCTCAATCATCTTTCGTACGCATGCAGCAACATCGAGCACCTGCTCGGCAGCTTGGACCTTGGCCGTCGATTTGGTTGGCTCGTCGGTGACATCCATCATGCCACCCATTCCACCACCCATACCGCCCATACCACCCATGCCGCCCATGCCGCCCATACCGCCCATGCCTCCCATGTCGCCGCCCATACCACC
>JAJTEK010000179.1 GCA_021299695.1 Pirellula sp.
TCGTACTCGTACTCAGCGAAGCGGTACTCAGTGCAACGGTACTCGTACTCGATGGCTGTTCTAACTGCAGCGATGTCGATCGTTGATCGAGGCGGTTCGCGGTAACTTGCGGACCAATAGGTCGGATTGCTATACTGGATCGATTCGAGTACGAGTACGAGTACCGTCCGCCGCGGCGGACTGAGTACGAGTACGAGAACAAGCACGCACAAAGCATTGGACCTAAGTGCTCGATCGAGCGTTTTTGATTTGTGTAAAGTCCCCTCATCGCACTCGGTCAACGCGAGTCGATGGCCTGAGCATCCTCCCTGTTTCCCGACCATCCGGATTCCCCTACGGACTAACCTATGCAAATTGAAATATCAAAAATTCCCGTCCAAGAAGCGTATCAATGGATGGTCTCCTTGGTCGCCCCGCGACCGATCGCTTGGGTCACGACGTTGTCCTCGACAGGTATAGTCAACTTGGCTCCTTTCAGTTTTTTCAATGTCTTTGGTGCTAACCCTCCGGTGGTGGTTTTCTCGCCGACGCTCAAGCGGGATTCGACCAAGAAGGACACGCTGATCCATATCGAGCATCACGGGGAATTCGTCATTCATGGATCGACCGAACCGGATATTGAGGCGATCAACGCTTCGAGCGCCTCATTCCCACCGGAGCAAAGCGAGGTCGCAGCGCTTGGGATACAGACCGTCCCTAGCGTTCTGGTGAAGGTCCCTCGGTTGGCCGATGCTCCCTTTGCGCTCGAATGCCGACTGCGTCAGATCGTTCCGGTAGGGGATGGTCCAATCGCAGCGAACTTGATCATCGGCGATGTCGTGATGATGCATATCGATCCAAAAATTCTCGATAACGACGGGAAAGTCGACCCGAGGCGTCTGCGATCCGTAGCCCGTTTAGGGGGCGAACACTGGTGCCGGAGCACCGATCTGTTTCAAATGGTTCGGCCAGGATAGCTAGTGCCACTTGAGTTCGCCTCAAGGCGCAGTTTCGCTTAACCCGCAGCCAACGGCGAGGAAGTTGCTAGTACAAGGCTGAGAGCGATCGCGGGTGCTTGGTGGGATAAGAGAGCGAAACAGTAGAGGCACCGAGGGCACGGAGAGGAAAACCAGAGGCACCGAGAGAAAGCGTGACTTTAGCCGTCGCAATCCGGTGGCTTACGCACTAATGGCAGAGAATTGTCGCCCTCTGGGCTAAAATCCAAACAGCCGGATCTCTGCGGGAGATCCACTACAGGGAACTGCCGGAACTCTGGCAGGGACTGCTGCCTGCTCTATACTGACGTCACCTCGCTGACTTCAAACTTCAAACTTCAAACTTCAAACTTATGTTGAACTACCGTTTCTGCTCGATGTGTTTGGCCGTTGGCCTGTCGCTTATCCTGCCCTCTTGGAGCATGGGCCAAACCATCCGGGCGGGGGTGGCAAAAGTGGATATCACCAAGCTCGAAGCCGGACCGGTCAATGACCCTCTGTTTGCCAAAGCCCTGGTGATCGAATCCGGGGATAACACCGTGGTTTTGGTCAGTGTCGATGCGGTCGCCATCGGTCAAATCGGTCCTATCAAAAACGATTACCTGCCGACTGTTCGCAAACGCATGGAACAGGAACTTGGGATTCCAGCAAATCGGCTGGTCGTCAACGCTAGCCACTGCCACGGCATGGTATGCGATGATGTTGCGGATCGCACGTTCGCTGCGATCGCTCTGGCCAAAAGCAAGATGACACCCGTGAGAATCGGATCAGGGATCGGGTCCGAGGATCGAATCATGGAAAATCGCCGACTCAAGATGAAGGACGGAAAAGAGATCGATGTTCGACATGCCTATGCACTCCCACCAGACGATCAAGTCGCTGGGATCGGAACAGTCGACCCCAAGATCGGCGTCGTCCGGATCGATCGACTCGATGGCTCACCCCTGGCCGTGCTTTACCAATTCGCTTGCCATCCGATCCAAGGTGCAGCCAGCGGAGGCAATACCGCCGATCTCTCGGGTGCGGCTTCGAGCCTGATCGAAGAAAACCTGGGTGGCGATTGCGTTGCGCTTTTCTTCCAAGGATGCGGCGGGGATATCAACCCAGTACGGTACAAGGATGTGCATCAGCCTCGCGATGGGAACTGGCATGGTACCCTCTTGGGACTTAGCACCCTGCGAGCAATTCGCCAAATCGAAACGCGAAACAATGCCCCGATTTCCTATTCGCACACGATGATCGAAGTCCCCCGAGCAAACCTAGAACCTCGTATCGCCGAGATGCAGGCCGAACGCGAACGATTGGTCAATAACTTGCAAGGAACGAGCCTGAATCTCAAGACTTTTCTTCCGCTAGTCGTCCAATACCAACTCGATGCCGAACACCCTTCGTACTATTCCCATCGCTACCTCCGCGAAAAAGAACAAGGTCGCGAGGACCTCAAACGCTTGGACTCGGAAAACCGCAGGAATATCGCCGCCTACATCGAAAACATCCAAACCATGGAGACCCTGACTCGGCTCCAAACGAATCTGGCTCTTTTGCGTTCCCATCACATCGACAATACGACCGCTTCAAAACGCACCATCGATGTCGAAATCTGCGGATTGCGATTGGGGGATTTCCGACTGGTGACTTTTCCGGGCGAATTGACCGTCCAGGTCGGACTCAATATCCAGCAAGCAAGCCAGATCCCCCAAGTGTTTGTGTCCGGATATACCAATGGCTACATCTACTACTGCCCAACAGCCGAGCAACTTAAAAACCTGGGGAATGCCCAAGAAGACAGCGACTGCATCCTCGATGCGACTTGGCAAGAGAAGTTCGAATCCGTTGCGTTGAAGGTGATCGAAGCGTTGTGATTGGTTGGTGATTTTTTTCAGCTATCGATTTCGTGAAATCCATTCGGCGAATCGAGGCGGTATCTTTGAGTCCGAGTGCTATTTTTTCGAGTACGAGTACGAGTACGAGCATGAGCACGAGCACGAGAAAAGCAAGACCGCGCAAATTCTGTCGCTTTGCTCGCGGTTCCTAGGTCTCTACTTTTCAGCCAAGAGCCTAGAAAAACGGATCGTTGAACGCTGCGCCGGACCGCTTTCCAACTCCGAATACAAGAGAACCGCTTGATCGATCGGAAGCGTTTCGAATCGCTGGGAACTTGCGGCTCGCCCCAACACGCTCAATGCCGTGGCCGCCGCATCGGCATCGATCGTCGTCGATGCAATCGCTGTACAGCTTTGGTGGTTCGTCAGCGGTTCCCCCGTTCGAGGGTCTATCAGGTGGCTGTAGGTCACCCCGTCGAGTACCAGCGATTGATTGCGATCGCCCGAAGTGGTCAACGAGCAATTCGCCAGCGACAACTCCATGATCGCAGGATCGCTCTTTTCCAGTCCGGCGACTTGGACCCGCCAACCCTCTTTTCCTAATGGGGATTCTCCGAGTCGGATATCGCCACCGATGTCGATCAGGAACGCCTTGCATCCGGCGAGGATCATCCGATCGGCGAGTGAATCGATGATGTATCCGGTTGCGATTCCCGATAGGTCCAGAACCAGTGCTCGTCGATGAACGGTCAGAAAGAATCTTGCATCAGGGGCCTCAGGATCCTGCGTTGCCGTGCATTCGACATAGTTCCAGCCGCTTCGCTCGAGTGCCTCTTTGCGTTCGACTTTGGCTGGGAGTCTGCGATTGCCACGAGCTTGTTTCCAAAGCTCGAACAGTGCGCCACAGGTGATATCGAAAACGCCCGAGGACAACTCATGCCAACGGCGAGAATGCTCGATGGCTCGATAAAGGTCCGCCGAAATCTCCGTGCGAGTGCCACAGCGGGCGTTGAGCTTCGAGATTTCGCTCGCTGGGGAGTAATTGTTGAAGATTGGGATCAAGCGTTCGATTTCGCTCAAGCCCACGTCGATCCAACGCTCGGCGATGGTCTGCGTTGGAGCGATCACGACGAATTTGAGAATCGTCCCCATCGTCGGGGTTGAGTATTCAAATCTTTCCATGATTCCGCCCACTAAGATTCGTCCTACTGAACATTTCGCACAAAACGGGCTCGGTAGACCGGCAGTCCGTTGAGTCGGGTCCGTCGTTCGAAATGGGTGCGGTAGTCCATCGAGTGCGTGCTGGTCGGCTCCGGAATGTAGTGTGGTCCGCTCAGGGAGGTCAGCTCGACGATTCGAGGAACAGCGATTTCGTAATAGTCGAGCACATCGGTCCAAAAATGGAGCTCCCCGTGAGGCTTCAACACCCGCTCGATGTGCACGATGGTTTCATCGGACAAAACCCGGCGCTTCTTGTGCTTGGCTTTCCACCATGGGTCAGGAAAGTAGACGTGCACCGCGACGAGCGATTCATCGGGAACTTCTGTCGCGATGACGCGAGTCGCATCGCTTGCGATAAAGACCGCATTTTGGATCTTCAGCCGCTCGAGTTTGGATTGCGCCTCGCGGGCGTATTTGGCTGCAAGCTCCAGGCCGATGAAAAATCGACTCGGATCGGACTGTGCAGCATTGGTCAGAAAAAGTCCCTTGCCCGATCCGATCTCCAGCTCGATCGGCAGCAGCGTCGCGATCGCTTGGCCAAATCGAACCTCATCGATCGGTTCGCGAAAAGTCCGATCCAAAGACTCATGCTCCGGTAAATCGTTCACGGGTGAGTCTTGGTCGATCGATTCCATCTCGATGGTCTTCGGGTAAAAAAGGCTTCGGTTTGAGACGATTTTCAGGGCAATAGAGGCTTGGGTTCGGGCGAATTTCCACCTTGGATTATCTTTTGCTCTGTTGCATGCGAAAATCCTTGGGTTATAAACGAAGCCCGTTTGCAACCTTGGTTTCCCTCCAAGATACGCCGTCCCTCCTATTTCGTCACCCCTACCCGAGTGATTCCTTCCATGAGTTCCGATCGCAAATCACCCTTGGATTCTGTAAAGACCGCCTCGAAGTCCGATGTTCAAGCACTTGCGGCTCGAGCCGATGCGTCGAGCCACCTGGGCCGACGGGAATTTGTCGCCTCGGCCGCTGCCGGTGGACTGGCAGCGAGTTTCTTCAACCGCTCGGTCCATGCCCAAGGCTCCGACATCATCAAGGTCGGGCTCGTCGGTGCCGGTGGACGCGGAACAGGTGCCGCTAAAGACGCGATGACGGCCGACTCCGGTTGCCGACTGACAGCCGTTGCCGAGGTCACCGACGATCGCCTTCAAGCAGCCAAAAACAACCTCCAGCGGACTCGGGGCGAGCAATATGCCGTGCCAGACGACCAAGCTTTCTCGGGTTTAGACGCGATCGATAAGCTTCTGCAAACCGACATCAATGTCGTGTTGCTGACGACCCCACCGGGCTTTCGCCCGATGCACATGGAAGCTGCGGTCGCAGCCGGTAAGCATATCTTCTGCGAGAAACCCATCGCCGTCGATCCGGTCGGAGTTCGCCGCGTGATGGCCGCTAGCGAAGCGGCCAAGGCCAAAGGTTTGTCGCTCGTCTCAGGTCTATGCTGGCGCTATGATCTTGGGGTCAAGGCAACCATGGAGCAAATCCACAGCGGGAAAATCGGTGAGCTGATTTCCGTCCAAGAAAACTACCTCGCCGGAACCCTATGGATCCGCGAACCGAAGGACTACTGGACGCCGATGCACAATCAAGTCATGAACTGGCTGTACTACCGTTGGCTAAGCGGTGACCATATCGTCGAACAGTTCATCCACTCACTGGACAAATCGATGTGGCTCCACAACGATGTGCCTCCTGTCTTGGCCTATGGAATGGGAGGGCGTCAAGTTCGCACCGATCCGGAGTATGGCGACATCTACGATCACTTCTACGTGGTCTACGAATGGGCCGACGGCACCCGAACCTACGCGGCGACCCGACAGATGCCAAACTGTTTCAACGAAACCGAGGATTTCGTCTACGGCACCAAAGGCACCGCCAAGGTGCTTGCCAACGAAATCACCGGCGAGAACCCTTGGAAATTCAAGGGGGAAAAGCCCAGCATGTACTACCTCGAGCACGTCGCCTTGATGAAGTCGATTCGCGAAGGCACCCCATTGAACAATGGCGACTACATGTGCAAGAGCACACTCATGGCGATCATGGGCCGCGAAGCCGCTTACTCGGGCGAAGTCATCCGATGGGATGATCTCAAGGACAGCAAATTGTCGCTGGTTCCCGACAAGATCGAATGGGGAGATGCCCCAGCCGTCGAAGTCCGACAACCGGGCTCGTATAGCTTCAACAAAACCCTCTAAAACCCAATCGGCCTAGAGCGGCGGCCGTGACAAGGTTCCCTGATACGCACGCGCTGTTGAACTGCTCATTGGGGGCTACGTATTTGCCACCCCCTGCGGTCACCTCGTACTCGACGGCGGGATAACAACAGCATTCCTTGCCGACGAGCACACCGGCGGCCGAGAGAATCTGAGGCCCATGGCAAATCGCAGCGATCGGCTTTCCGGCATTGGCAAAATGCTTGACGATCTCCAAGACCCTCGCATTCATCCTCAAATATTCCGGTGCTCTTCCTCCGGGCAACACCAACGCATCGTAGTTCTCCGGATCGATCGTTGCGAAGTCCGCGTTGAGCACAAATCGGTGCCCAGGCTTCTCGCTGTAGGTCTGATGCCCCTCGAAATCATGAATCGCCGTCATGACATAGTCCCCAGAGGACTTTCCCGGACAGATGCAATGGCACGCATGACCGACCATCAATAGCATCTGGTAAGGGACCATGATTTCGTAGTCTTCGACGAAATCACCAACGATAAACAGGACTTTCTTTTGACTCATCGGCAATCGACTTTCGGTTGGTAGGAAATAAAAATCAGCGGGCTGCTTTGCTAGGGGTTTGGGTGCCCTCGAGGATCGGCAGGGAGCCGAGCCATAAACCCTGGATCACTTGCGTCATGTGCGGAATCTCCAGCCGATCCCATTCGTCGTCGACCTGGTGGTAGTCGGGATGAAGCGATCCGGCAGAGAAACTATGGGCGATAACCCCACGTTCTACAAAAGACCAATTGTCGCTGGATCGATACAGCATGGAACTGAATTTTGGATGCTCAAAAATCTCAATTCCCCAGTCTTTTGCCGAACGACTCATCAGAATTCCAAGGTCGGATTCCTGCCACCCGGTCATCCAGATTTTCCCCCTGGCTCCACCCTCGGGCCGCCCAATCATTTCGATATTGATGTTCGCAACGATCTGATCCAATGGCCAAGAAGGGTTCGCAACAAACTGCTTCGAACCGAGCAACCCGGATTCCTCTCCCCAAAAAGTCATGAACAGCACCGATCGTTTCGGACGTTCTTTCATGCTGCCAATCGCGTCGGCAAGCGTCACAACGGCCGTGACTCCGGACGCATCGTCGTCGGCTCCATTGAAGATCGCATCGTCGCGAAGCGCGGGATTGGCCCCCAAGTGGTCCAAGTGCGCGCTGTAAAGAACCGCTTGCTTTTGCAACGTCTCATCGGATCCACGAAGCACCCCGATCACATTGCGCATCGATTTGTCGTCTTTTTTCATCGCCGAGGTGTTGAGCTGGATCGGGCCAGGGAAACTTACCGCCGACGGGATCAGCAAGATCGGGATCCCCGCGCGGTCGCTGCGATCCAGCTTGGGCTTCGAACGGGCCAACTCGGCTTGCTCGATCCACAGATCTTGCGGATCGCAATCCAACAGCAAGGCTTCGGCACCAGCGGCTTGGAGCCTTTGTGCAAGACGATTCAGTTGCGATAGGGCACGAGAACCTTTGGCCTGCGTTTCGAATTTCCCTCGAACGATGCCCTTGAGCCCCTTAAGATCGGCCTCCGGGGACTGAAGCGATTCGAGCGACACATCCATCACCGGCCCCCGAAGCGCACAGGCTTGCTCGCCCGTGCTCAGCAGTCCGTAGTGAGCCACCGGCACTCCGTCGTCTTGGAGCAAAACTGTGTCGGACGGTACTCGCGACTGGCTGACTTTCGTCTCGTGGTAGAAGCTTCCCTCGGGTCCTGCGCCCTCGAGGCCGGCCCCTCGGAATCGGGCTGCCACATAAGCCGAAGCGATTTCAAATTCTTTGCTATTCGTCTCGCGGCCTGCAAGCTCATCGCTGGCCAAAAACGAGATCGTTGCCGTCACTCTGCCAGCCGTGATCTGCTCGGCACCCACAGGCAACGTTTGGGCAATTGCCTCCTGGGGTTTTTCCAACTGGCCCAACACCACCGGCATTTCCCCAAGACAGCCAGCAAGAAACGCCAAAAACGAGGATAAAAACACCGCAAATGCTCGAGCCAGGCGCCGATCGTGCCCGTGGGTCCTGCCGTTCCAAATCATGGGGAACTCCTAAGAATCAATAAATCAAAGCCGTAATGCTAGCGATTCTAGCGTAGTGTGCAGGGGGGTGGGAGCAAAGCCGGGGAATTCGACAAGGGCGTAAGCTTTTTCGGGCAAGCCCAGGATGCCCAAGAGCCGAAAAAAATCCAATTACACTAGAAGTACCGACTGCAACCAGTGCCAGCTTACCGAGCGCAGCAATCCGCCCGAG
>JAJTEK010000047.1 GCA_021299695.1 Pirellula sp.
CGGATCGCGCCAAGGCTGCTATTGTTGGGTGGGACAAGAAGTTCCATCTTGTTAAAGTAAGCCCGCTTGCGAATTGGACCAAAAAACAAGTCTGGGACCGGATCCTCGACAAGAATATCCCTTACAATCCCCTCCACGACCAAGGCTACACCAGCATCGGATGCTGGCCATGCACCCGCGCTGTCTCCTTGGGTGAGGACGAGCGTGCAGGTCGATGGAGCGGAACGGGGAAAACCGAATGCGGATTGCACACCCAGGACTAAGAGGTCCAATCGCTCTTTGCTGGCTCTGGCCAACTAAAAAACTCAGCACATCAACGATCACTATTTCAAGATTCCCATTTCACGAAAGGTTCCACCATGAGCAACAAATCCACGAGCGTTTTGATCAAGACGAGCAAGGGCAGCATCACACTTGAACTCGATGCACAAGCGGCCCCTAAGACCGTCGAAAACTTCCTGAGCTACGTCCGATCGGGGCACTACAATGGAACCATCTTCCACCGTGTGATACCCAACTTCATGATTCAAGGTGGTGGGTTCACTCCCGATATGTCCCAAAAGAAAACCTTGGCACCGATCGTCAATGAATCGTCCAACGGGCTTAGCAACAAGAAGTACACGATCGCCATGGCACGTACCAATGTCGCCGACAGCGCAACGAGCCAATTTTTCATCAACGCTACCGACAACGACTTTCTCGACAAAGCCAACTCCAGGGACGGCGTTGGCTACTGCGTCTTTGGCAAGGTCACCGCTGGGACCGACGTGGTCGAGGAGATTCGTGTGGTCAAAACGTCCAACAAAAACGGGCACGGAGATGTGCCCGTCGATGCGGTCTTGATCGAGTCGGCTGAAATCCTCGGTTGATCTGCTCGGATTTAGTTCTTGAGTTGCTCGTACTTGGTTCTGTACTTGTCGTACAAATCGGTATGTCGGCTGCTCAGATCGACCTTTCGACCTTGGATCCAAGCTTTTTCGACTTGGGTTGAAGTCTCTAGGATATCGCCATCGGCGAGGAACAAAGATGCTTCTTTGCCGACCTGGATCGATCCGATTCGATCTGCGACTCCGAAGATCTCGGCCGGGGCCAGAGTGATCGATCGCAACGCGGTTTCCGGATCGAGTCCGAACCCGCAAGCGACAGCGGCATGGTATGGTAGGTTGCGAACATTCGCCGAACCGAATCTTCCGTCGCTTGCGATGCTGAACCGAATTCCGCGAGCGTGGAGCTCGCCTGGTAGCGCGTACATCGAATCATAAGCCGCATCGCGTCGGACAGGGAGCCGATAGACCGCCGAGAGGACCACGGGGACATTTGCCTCTTTGAGCAAATCGGCGCAGTGCATCGCATCGGCACCTCCAAAAAGGATCATTTTCAGTCCTTGTTGTTGGCAGAAGGCGACTGCCGTTTGGATCTGCTTGCTGCTGTTTGCCACAATCATCATTGGGGTTTTCCGCTCGATGACGGGGATCATCCCCTCGAGGCGTAGATCGACGTTCAAATTCGGGTCCGACGCTCTGGCTTGAGCGTATGCACGCGTTTCGCGCAGGATTTCGTAGACCGGTGCGAGTCGGTCGGTCGATTCGCCTTCGCTCGCTTCGGCGTCTCGGGGCCCCCGTCCGCCTCGTGCTCGCCCCGAAGTCATTCCGAATCGTGGCCACTGAGCGGTCATTGTCGCATCGGATCGGACGGTCATGTCTTCCCATGTCCATCCGTCGAGTTGCATAACGGCCGATCGGCCTGAGATCAGTCCGCCTGTCGGGCTGATCAATGAGAACAGGACTCCATTGGCTCTGGCAACTGGGATCGCCTCGGAGTCTGGGTTGAAGGCAGCGTTGGCCCGTACGTTGGGATTGACGCTACCGGTTTCGGCATTGTCGACCGATGCGTTAATCGAATCGATTTCGACGAGTCCCATGTAGGAGAGCGAATCGAAGAGTCCTGGGTAGAGGTGTTTGCCTTGGGCGTCGATGACCTCAAAACCATCTTCGGCGAGGATGACTGGCAGGATCTGAGCGATCTTTCCTTCTTGGATCAGAAGGCAATGGTTGACCAGAGTTCCATTCGAAACGGTATGGACGATCGCGTTTTGGATCAGGATCGGTTTGGACTGCCGTGCGCCTGGAATTTGGTCCGAGGCGAATGCTTCGAGCGCGCTGAGGCTCGACAGGGCCAAAAGACCTACGATGTTCGGGGTGGCTTTGAGCCAGTTTTGGATTCGAGTCATGAAGTTCATGGTGGTAGGTATGGTTTGGGGGTTATTTGGTTGTTTTATCGGGCAATTGCTGGTTTCCTGCTTTTTCGTACTCAGTCCGTCGCGGCGGACGGTACTGGTACTGGTACTCATACTCGACTGCTTGAATGGACTAGCATTGAACACCATTTGAAAAGCGATTGATTGCATTGGCAGTCGGAACGTTGACCGGATCCGTCCCGAAGAGACCTTTCGAGTACGAGTACCATTTCATTGAGTACGAGTACGAGTGCGACCGAATATAACGATTCTTACCCACGGTAATTGCTGAAGAACCGCGATGGCGAGACTGTGGTTTATCGATGCTCATGCGCTTCGTTTTCGTCGTGGTGGTGATGGCAGTATTCATCGTGGCTTGGCCAGAGTCTCGACGGGTCGTCGGCAAGGGAGCTGCGGTCCCCTGCGGTTTCACCGCTATCGAGCACCTTCTGAACCAATTGGCGATGGAGTTGGCCATCTCGGATTCGCATTTGGGCATCGATTTGGCGATCGAAGTATTTACGGCCATCGATCCAGGTCTGTTCACAGCGTGCGCGGACCGAAAGGGGAGAGCCATTCCAGAGGACAAAGTCTGCGTCCTTGCCTATTTCCAGAGAGCCGACTCGGTTGTCGATCCGCAACTGCTTGGCAGGGTTAAGCGTCACAAATTGCAAGGCGGTGTGGGGATCGAGTCCTCCGTACTTGACGGCTTTGGCTGCCTCGTGGTTCATGTGCCGACCGAGTTCGGCGTCATCGGAGTTAAACGACACGACGATCCCTTGGTTATGCATCAGAGCGCCGTTGTGGGGAATCGCGTCGTAGACTTCGAGTTTGTAGGCCCACCAGTCCGAGAAGGTCGAGGCGGTCGCACCGTGCTTGGCGATCGCATCGGCCACCTTGTAGCCTTCGAGAATGTGTTGGAGCGATCCGATTTTGACGCCGAATTCATCGCACACTCGGATCAGTGCGAGAATCTCGTCTTGGCGATAGCTGTGGCAATGGATCCACCTTTGCCCACTGAGGATTTCAGCGATGGCTTCGAGCTCAAGGTCCCTGCGGGGAGGGAGTCCTTTGTGGGAGGCCGACCAAGCTTTCCAGTCACGGTCGTATTCTTTGGCGGCCAGGAATCGGCTTCGGAAGATCTGTTCGACTCCCATCCTGGATTGCGGATAGCGTGTTCGGTTCACATCGGTCCAGTTGCTTTGCTTGACGTTTTCCCCCAAAGCGAACTTGATGCCGGCCGGGGCTGATTGGAACTTGAGGTCTTCGTAAGCGTGTCCCCATCGGAGTTTGATGACTTGATTTTGTCCACCGATCGGATTGGCCGAACCGTGAAGGATATTGGCGGTCGTCAAGCCACCGGCAAGCTGTCGGTAGAGTGTGACATCTTCGGCATTGATAAAATCCCCGATACGAACCTCGGCCGTGACGGCTTGGGTTCCCTCGTTGACGCCGCTATCGGTGGCCATGTGGGAGTGGCAGTCGATGAGACCTGGGCTGATTTCGAATTGGGATCCATCGATGATGGTAGCACCAGCGGGTACTTGAAGATCGATGCCGATGGATTCGATTTTCCCTTGCCGAACGATCATGTCTGCATCGCGCAGGAGTCCTTGGGGGCCACAGGTCCAGATGGTTGTATTTTGGATGACCAGCAAGTTGGGTTGTTCGGGGGTCGATTCGAATCCTAAAGAGGCAAATGGATAGCGAAGGGTCGAGAGGCTTGGGTTGGCCTTTTCTTTGTCGCTGTCTTGCTTGGCCGACTTCTTGGCTTCTGCTTCACGATTCGGTTCGGGTTGGGAGGCTGAGCGGGTTCCTCGGACGATCAGTTCGGTCCCATCGGCCAATCGGATCGAGCCCAGGAGAGTCGGTGGAGTGTCTGCGGCGGCCAGCAGGGCCATGGAGAGCAGTGCGACCCCCGAAGGAGCCGTCTTGGGAGGTTCTGCGTTGGTGGATTTGGTTGCGAGTGCTTTGGCCTTGAGGCTGGCCGTGAGGGTCAATTCGGCCCAGCGAGGAGATTGGAGTTTCTCTTCGGTCGCTTGGGGTTTGGTGTCGGATTTGGGTTTGCTTTCTGCGGCAGCGGGCTCAGGAGCCGAAGCAGAAGGCTCAGCAGCAGGAGCAGGCTCAGGCGCGGCGGCGGGAGTAGCAGCAGGCTCGGGAGCGGGAGGAGCAGCGGGCACGGGAGCAGGAGGCAAGAGGATCGAAGCTGCGATTTTTTTGGTGGAGTCTTTGATCGAGAGCTGGAACGGTTCGAAGGAGGGTTTTGGGTTGGTGGGGGATCGGACATCGAGGATTGCGACATCCCAGAGTCCGCTGATATCGTGATCATTTTTGAAGGAGTTTGCTGGAGGGGTCCCTCGTACCCAAACTTCTTCGATGCGTGAGTCCTCGGCGAAAAGATCGCTGTTGGAGACGATGAAGTTCGCCCAGAGTCCTGGTCGTATTTTGCCGACTTGGTCAGCGATGCCCAGCAGTTCGGCGGGTTTGGTTGTCAGTGCAGCGAGGGCTTTGTTTGGATCCAACCCACGAGCGATGGCTTTACGGATCTGCGGGAGCCATTCGGCAGGATCGCTCAGGCCGCTCGAGGTGAGGACAAAGGGGACACCGGCGCGATCGAGTCGGGCTGGGTTTTCGGGTGCGAGTTCCCAGTGCATGAGTTCTTCGAGTTCGGTCTCGAGGGCAGCTTCGAGGGTCGAGACGTTGGGCGGTTTTGGGAAATTGACGGGCAGGATGATGGTGCGCCCGGTTTTGGCGATGGGTTCGAGGAGTTGGTATTCTTGACCAGTTCCTTTGAGGAGGGCTTTGAGTCCGAATTCTTTGGCGAAGGAATCAGCGCGCAGGACGTATTGTTCGTTGAAGGTATCGAAGACGAAGGGTTTTCCTGCCTGAATGTGTTTTTGGATCGCCTCGAGAGCAGCGTTGGTTTCGGGTTTGAGCGAGTCGGGAGCTCCAAGGTGGGCGCGCAGGGCCGAGTCGTACCATTGGGAATCGAGGAATGTTTGGCGGGCCAGTGCCACAGCGCCCATGGGGCTCGAGGGATAGTTGTTTCGTCCCCCGCTGCGTGAGACGGTCAGTCGCACGTGCATGGCGACATCGGCGCGGATTAGATTTGTGGCCAGAGGAGCATCGGCTGTCATCGCCGCTGCGCTGGTTCCTTTGAGGATACCTTCTTTGGGAGCAAACAGGGCTGTGGTGATACCGGCGCGTCGGAGTTTTTGTAGATTGGCGAGAGTTTCGACGGAATTGGCTACGGATCGCTGGGGAGTGATTTCGGAATTCCAATGCGGAGACCCTTGGTTCGTCGGGAATTCCGGAAGGTCGGTTTCCAGCCCTGCATCGATCCATCCAGGAGTGATCGACTTGCCTTTGAGGTCGATGACACGGAGCCCTTCGTTGGCTCGGAGCGAAGTCCCGACAGCGACGATCTTTCCGTCCTGGATCCACAGGGAGCCTTGGTCGATCACGACACCTGGTTCGACGGTGATGCGAGCGTTGGTCAGCAGGAAGTCGTTGACTTTGTTTTCCGTGATGCCGACATCGGGTTTGGTATCCGTTTTTTGAGCCCAGAGATTCGACGGCCAGAGGGTCGCAGGCCCAAGGATTGAGAATCCGAGGATCAGCACCCAGGGTTTGGCCTGGAAAGGGTTAAGAAATCGCGAAGTGGACATCATTGGGTTTCGGTTCGTAGGATGCTTTGGTGGGAAGGTCTTGTGAAGATTTCCATGGTGATTCGTCAACCCAGTGTGGTTCGCGGTGGGCGTCTGGGTATCCCCGAAGGAAGCTGGGTAGGTAGGAAGATCGCAAAAAGTTTATCGGTTTCGACGGACGCAACGACTTTAACGACCCATCGGAGTCTAGTTTGGGTTCGGCTATAGCCCAAAGGGAATTCAGTGTTTAGGATGAAGGTAGTGAGTTGGCTTTCGGAAAAAGGCGTTTTTAGGTGATGTATGCCGATCTACGTTTATGAGTCGATTTGTGAGGAAGGCCAGGAGCCTGAGGAGTTCGAGTTTTTCCAAAACATGAGCGATCCTGTTTTGGATAAGCATCCTGAGACAGGGGTTCGGATTCGTCGTATCCCAGCAAGGACTTCGATCGGTGGGATATGGTCGGATGGAGCGATGAAAAATTCGATCAGCGATAACAAATTGGCCAAGCATGGCTTTACCAAGTATGTTAAGTCTGGGGACGGCAGGTACGAGAAGACTGTCGGGGACGGTCCATCGATGATTTCGCCGGATCGTTGATTGCGACTTGGTCAAATCGATAGTCCGACGCACAAGCAGTCAAAACAGTTGCATCAAGGGTAGGGGTAGGTCGCGTGGAGAAATTGCTAGGCAAGACGACTGCACGGGTCGGAGTGATCATGGGTTCCCAGAGCGACTGGCCGACGATGCGCGAAGCATGCGCGATTCTTGAGAATTTTGGAGTCGAGCACGAGCGATGGATCGTATCGGCACACAGGACCCCCCAATGGATGTTCGAGTATGCGCAGAGGGCTTCGGATCGGGGCTTGCAGGTCCTCATCGCTGGGGCCGGGGGGGCTGCGCATTTGCCTGGGATGGTCGCATCGAGCACTCCCTTGCCGGTACTGGGTGTACCGATTCAGAGTAAGGCTTTATCCGGACTCGATTCGCTCTTGAGCATTGTGCAAATGCCCGCAGGGATCCCTGTCGGGACCCTTGCGATCGGCGCATCGGGTGCCAAGAATGCGGCCCTGTTGGCCGTGCGAATTTTAGCTTTGCATGATGCACAACTGTCCATCAAGCTCCAGGAGTACGCACAGCAGCAGACTCAGGGTGTGCTTGACGATATCGCACCGCGTGACATTTGATCGAGGCTTTCTAGGCGAGCGGCCTAGGCAGATTCATAGGCAGGTTCAGAGGAAAAACTGCAACGATGAGTAGCGAACGATGAGTAGCAAAAGCAATAAGGGGATTGAGCCCGGAGGGACCATTGGGGTCTTTGGCGGGGGGCAACTCGGGCGAATGTTCTCTCATGCAGCCCAGCGCATGGGCTACCAGGTGGTAGTTTTTACCGATGAGGCCGAGAGTCCAGCGGCACAGGTGGTCCGCGAGTCGGTCGTTGGGGATTACACCGACATCGAGGCCGTTGCCGCCTTTGCCAAGCGGATCGACGTGGCGACTTTGGAGTTCGAGAACATTCCATTGGTGGCCATTGAAACCGCTTCGATGTATGTCCCGGTCAGACCAGGTGAGAGAGTCTTAGCGGTCGCCCAAAATCGGTTGAAGGAGAAAACCACGCTGAGGGATTTTGGGATCCCTGTCACGCCGTTTTGTGAGGTTCGCAGTTACAGCGATGTGTTGCACGCGGCCGAGTTGCTCGGTTGGCCGATGGTGATCAAGACCGCTTCAGGAGGGTATGATGGCAAGGGTCAGCTTCGGGTCAGCAATGCGGCTCATGGGAATGATGCCTTGGAAGTCTTGGGGCCCGAGCCTTTGATCGCCGAGAAGTGGATCGAGTATCAGGCTGAGGTATCGGTTTTGGTGGCTAGGAATCCGTCGGGGCAAGTCGAGGCTTATCCCATGTTCACCAATCGCCATAGGAATCACATACTGGATATCACGAGTGTGCCGGCCTTGGGGGAGTTGGCGAGGGTCGAGTCAAAGGCCGTTGAGATTGCAAGGACGATTGCCGAATCGTTGGGACTTGAGGGATTGGTTTGCGTCGAGATGTTTGTCGACCGCGATGGAGCGTTGATGGTCAATGAGCTTGCACCCAGGCCCCATAACTCAGGGCATTTGACCATGGAGGCCAGTCCGGTCAGTCAGTTCGAGCAGCAGGTGCGGGCGGTTTGCAATTTGCCTTTGGGGGCCGTCTCGGAGTGCCGACCGGCGGCGATGGTCAATCTGCTTGGGGATTTGTGGAACGATGGGCGGGCGCCGGATTGGTCGGCGGCGATGAGGCAGGAAAATGCTCATTTGCATTTGTACGGCAAGACCCAAGCGAGGGTTGGTCGCAAGATGGGTCATTTGACGGTACTGGGTCAGACACCCCAGGCGGCTATCGATTCTGCGCTTCACTTGCGCGGCCAATGGGCTGGGATCAGCGAGTCGCGGGGCTAGCGCCGTAGGTCGGTGTTCTTCCCATGAGTTCGTTTCGGCGAGGTTCAGCAAGGGGGTTGAAGAAGCCGGGGGGGCGACCACCGACGACGCTCGGTCCGATATCGTTGAGGGGATAGGGATCGAATTCCGCGGCTTTGGCTTTTTGTCGGTCGATCGTTCCGAGTCCGAATCGTTCCGAATAGCGAGAGGCGTTGCATCCGCTTGCACCGACGCAAAGCACTCCCCAGAGGAGCAGCCGGGCCGATGCGGATCTCTGAACCCAATGGGTGAGAACCCAAGGTGACATTGGGCGAGATTTTAAGCGTTGTCGGATCATCGTCTGGGCGTCCTTACCCCTGTGGAAAGATGGTCGGAACCAATGGGCCTCTTGTGGAGAGCTTTGGCTGAGGAAAATGCAAGTTCTTAAAGTTTTGAGTGTCGAACCAGCAAACCAACAATCGTATCGTCTCGTAACTCCGAGACGCTAGATGGAAATAGGGCGGATTTTCCTCCGAGGCTTGAGGCGATTGACGATTTTTCCACCCTCAACACCTGGGTTGGCTGCATGTAGCATCGATGCAGCTCCCGGGTGAAATATTCGAAAGGGTTTCAAAACGGCAATAGGCTCGGTACGATGGAGGCATTAGGAAGACGCCCATATTTGACGTCACTGTGGAGATGTGTGGTTCTATGCCGCTTCTAAAGCAAGAACAGGATATTTACCCGGAGAATCTTTTCGAGTCGCTCGAGGCGATATCCTCGGAGGCAGGGAAGCGATGGTGGGCGATGCAGACGTTGCCCAGGTGCGAAAAGAAACTCATGAGGCAGTTGCTCGAGAGCCAAGTGCCTTATTACGGTCCTGTCATCGAGCGCCGGTATCGCAGTCCGCAGGGCCGCTTGCGCTCGTCGTTTGTCCCGTTGTTTTCCAATTACGTTTTTGTATTTGGAAATGAGGAGATGCGGTACAAAGCCTTTTCGACCGGTTCGGTCAGCAAGTGCATAAAGGTCGTCGAGACCGAGCAATTCGTCGAAGACATCACTCGGATCTACAGGGCCGTACAGACGGGCGAACCGGTGTTCCCGGAAACGAAGCTTGAGCCTGGCGATCCGGTACGGGTCAAATCCGGTCCTTTCAAAGGATTCGAGGGGACGGTCATCCGTCGCGAGCATGAAGTCCGCTTGTTGATCACGGTTCGGTGCATGGGGCAGGGGATCAGCGTTCAGATTCTCGATTGCCAGGTCGATGCGCTTTGAGAGGTTTTGGATCTAACGTAATCCATCGTTTCGATTCGACGATCTTAAGGGTTGAATCATCAGAGCCAGGAGCAGTCCAACGAGGGCCACACCGAGGGCCGAGATCCAAAGAGGAGTCCAGGGCTGCAAGGAGGTCATCGGGAGGATGAAACGATTCAGCAGAGCCGAGGTCCATTGCGAACAGAAGACCCCGAGGGCTTGAGCAAGGGCGATGGTCGCCAGTCCTGAAATCTGAGGACGGATCGCGTGCGCGTTCTCGTTGCAAGCGACTTGGAATGGGCAGTTGAGCGCCATGGCGATGGCCAGAGCCCCGAAGATTGGCCAGCCTGCTTGGGCCAGCAAGCAGCCGATCAGAAGGACCAGCCATCCGAGTGGGCCGACAAAGAGAAGTCGTTTACGAATGTTTGGAAGGAATGGCAATCCGAGCAAAAGAGCTGTTTCCAGGAGGATTGTCAGGGCAAACAAATAGTAGCCAGTATCCCCGTAGGTTCTTGTCAAGAATTCGTGCGAATAGAGTCCGAAGGCAGCTTCACAAAACGCCGTCAGAGCCACCAGGAGGATCAAGGCTCTCCAACGCCAGGATTGGGATTTTGGGCTCTGGCCCGCCGATGCGGTTCGAGCTGTTCGAAGCGGCTGGTTCATGTTGGATACCCTGAGCGAGCTGTCCTCGCAGCGATGTCGATGTGCGAGCAGGAGGCTTGCGGCGATAAACAGGCAATGAGCTACAGCGCAGCATGCAGCCAAAAACAGATGGTAATCGATGACAGCTTGTTCATCCGAGAGCAGTGCGGCGGTGGCAAGGATTGCGACTGCATACCCGGCGCTGCCTGCGGCGCGGGCTGAGTAGGCGTGCTTGGCTAGGTTGGCCACGGCAAGGTGGTTCAGCAGGTTCATGCAGCAGGCATGTGCCGAGGCCAGAGCCAGCAGGCACACTGAGGTTTCGAGGAACGCTGGCAGCAGGTTGGCCTGGGCCCGAGTCATCGAGAGTTGCCATCCGAGGGTGGGCTGCAAGATAGCCACGCAGATGGCCGCAAGCAGCAGTAGACGGGTTGGATGCTGCGTCCATTGACGGCGTTCGGCGAATCGGAAAAACAGGAGTGTCAGAAGTCCTGCGACGGGAATGACGCTTGCGATGATGCTAGCCGTTGCGACTGGGTGGACTTGGCGCAAGTGGGTTTGGAGAGGAAAGACGGCAAAGCCCAGCGAGAGAAAATGAAGGAAAAAAGCACCGCTGGTCTGAATCCAAAGGGCTTTGGGTGCAAAGAGGGAAATCATTCAGTAAGGTGCATTCAGTAGGGTGAATTCAGTAAGTAGTGTTCCTTCCAGGGGGCACGACGGCAGGCCGAGGTGTAGGGATCGAGGAGTTTGGGGAATTCGAAGTCCAGTTTGCGGAGCGTATCGGGGGTGAAGAAGTCCGAGAAGAATGACTCGCGAGCGCCGATGGATTGGACCCCGTCCTTGGACTCTCGATCGAATCGGTCGTTGAGCAACTGGGTGATGCGTTCGATTTCCTTGGCGCGTTTTTCCATGAGGCTTTGAATTTGTCGTTCCATGCGGGTCGCCAACGGGGCAGGGGGTTGGTTCTCGGGAGAAGTATCGGTTGTGGGTACCGAAGGCAATTCGAATTCGATTCGAGCTCCGAGGCATTCTTTGGCGAGGATTTTCAACCTTGGATCGGTGCTGATCGAGACGTGGTCGAATTCGTGTTGGAGCAGTCGAGACTTCCAGGGTTCGGCCGGTTGGTAGGATTTCATCAGGACCACTCGGTGCGTCCAGCCGATTTCTGCTAGTTGAATATTCGCCGTAACGGAAAGGACTGCGGGATTCGATTCGATCCGATTGACCTTGGTCAAGCGGTATCGGTAGTCATAGTGGAAGTTGAATTTGGTCAATCCTTGCTTTTTATGGGCGGCGAGTTCTTGGTCGTTGGTTTCGAAGCGGACTTGGCCCACATCGATCAGGCGTTGGATACCCGGTGGAGCCGATTCGATCCATTGGGCGAAGCGTTCGGCGTGCGGGTCTTGGGTCTGGGCGAACAGGATGGAAAAGCCCAGAGCCAGGATCGCCAGAGCCGGGGAGATCCCAAGGTAAAACTTCAGAGAGCTAGCGAGCATAGGAGGCTTGGAAATAGGGGATAGAGACTTCGCTGTCGGTTGTGATTAAATCACACCAGGGGCACATGGTGCTAGTCAGGAACGGGAAAGATCAGTAAAACTTGGGTACTTGATGGACATTCATGGGGGAAAAGATGGCAAAACGAGCGCGTCGAAAAGCAGCAGACGAGTCTTTGGAGGACGAGGACAAGGAGGTACCGATCAAGGGTCGGGACATCGAGACGATGGGTAAGCTTCAGCGACTTGCTACGGCCGTCGCTGAGGTCGCCAAAAAGCGGCGGGATCCTTATTTGGAGGTACCATCGCGGTCGTTGTCGAATTCGAATTACAACCGCCGCAAGCGGCTCATCGAGATGGGTGGCAAGACGAACCGTCGGGAGTTGTTCAATCTGAACCAAGCTCGGGCTTACATGCAGACGATTTTGGTTGGGAGTGGGTGTTCGCGTTTGATACGCCAAGGCAAATCGACGAGCATTCGGGGCATGTACTACATGCTCAAGCACAACATTGAGGGGACCAAGGAGAATACGTTCGAGGATCAGAGCGAATCGGATACGATCATCGAGGATTTGGAAGTCATCACCGGAGCGATGCGCGAGGAGTTGCATCTGTATGCAGAGCCTCGTGGGAACCTTGCCGGACCTTTGGTGGTCATCGACGGTGGAAATGAGTTGGATGCCTCAAAGATGGGTGCGGCAGGGTATCCGATACCGAGTATTGTCGAGCCGGATCGGGTCAAGATTAAGCGATGCGATGCGAAGTTCATCCTGCATGTGGAAAAAGGTACCGTTTGGCAACGGTTCAACGAGGACAAGTTTTGGCAGAAGCACAATTGCATCGTCTCTCACGGGGCAGGGCAGCCGGCTCGAGGAGTCCGGCGGATGCTCTATAGGCTCCACAGCGAGTACAAGTTGCCGGTGTTTTGTCTGCTCGATAATGACCCTTGGGGATACTACATTTACTCGGTCATCAAACAAGGGTCGATCAATTTGGCCTTTGAGAGCATGCGGATGGCGATCCCCGACGCGAAGTTTATTGGGCTTCGAAGCGGAGATTACGAGCGATGCGGTTTGAAGCAAAACGTCACGATCAAGCTTGACGACAAAGACAAGAAGCGAGCCAAGCAGATCGCATCGTATCCATGGTTCTCCGAGAAGAAGCATTGGCAAGCGGAGATCAAGCAGATGTTGACCAACGACTTCAAGTTGGAAGTCGAGGCGCTGATCAGCCGAGACATCAGCTATGTGACCGAAAAATATGTTCCGGAGCGTTTGCGAAACAACGACTGGCTCGATTGACATTGCGGTGGTGAGCCGATCGAGTCGTTTTGAAAGCCAATTGGCCTACAGGCCAGGGAGGATCTCTTAGACCTATGAGCGAATCGACCAGCAACCAGGCGTTGAGTCTAGAGAGTGTTCGACGGATCCTGCCTCATGAGGACCACCAAGGAACACTCTTGCTTGATGATAAGCGGCTTGAGCAAGCAGCCATTGAGTTGGCCAAGGCGTTGCAGATACGGGCCTCGAAATTGCAGACCCCTCAGGAGCGTCGCCAGCAGGCCGAGCTCGATCGAATGCTCGATCATCCCGAGGACAAAGCGACGCTCACTCAGATTACCGACCAGAGTTTTCGGAGCAATTCACCCGGCCGCGTGGTCGATCAGATGGTGCATATCCTGGACGTCCAGGGAGTACCGCGATTTTTCAGCATGTTCGACCAAGCATTGCTCAAGGGTTTTCAGTCCTTCGGGGAGTACCTTCCCGGGGTAGCTGTGCCGTTGGTCAAAGAGAAAATGCGCAAGGAAACGGCCAATGTGATTCTGCCGGCCGAGGAGGACAAACTGCGATGGCATTTGTCGGAGCGAACGCGCGAGGGGGTGCGGATGAACGTCAACTTCCTCGGAGAAGCGATTCTCGGCGAGCAGGAGTGCCGCAAGAGGCTCGACCGTTATTTGGCAGCACTTCAACTGCCAGAGATCGAATGTGTATCGATCAAAATATCGACGCTATATTCTCAAATCTCCGCCTTGGCTCGCGAGCATACGATCAAGATGGTATCGGACCGGCTCGAGTTGCTCTACCGTGCGGCGGCCAAGGAGAAGTTCGTCCGGCCCGATGGCACATCGGTTTCGAAGTTCGTCTATTTGGACATGGAGGAGTATCGGGACCTGAGCCTTACGGCTGAGATCTTCCAAAGGACCCTTGAGCGACCTGGTATGCAAAAGGTAAGGGCTGGGATCGCCTTGCAGGCTTACGTGCCCGATTCGGCGCTGGTCCAGGAGTCGATCACACGTTGGGCACAAGGTCGATTGAGCCGTGGGGGGGAACCGGTGACGATTCGCATCGTCAAGGGAGCCAACATGGAGATGGAGCGTATGGAGGCATCGCTTCGCGGTTGGCCACAGGCACCCTATCGTTCGAAACTTGAGACGGATGCAAATTACAAACGGATGCTCCGCTATGGGATGGATCCGGATCGCTTGAAAGCCGTGCAGCTTGGAGTCGCTTCGCACAATCTTTTCGATTTGGCGTATGCGATTGTTTTGTCGGTCGCCACGCGTTCGTTGGATCGGGTTCAGTTTGAGATGCTCGAGGGGATGGCCAATCATCAGCGGCGAGCGATTCTGGAGTTGTCCCAACGACTCTTGCTCTACGCTCCTGCTTGTTATCGCGAGGAGTTCATCAATGCGATCGGTTATCTGATTCGACGTTTGGATGAGAATACAGGACCGGATAATTTTCTCCGGCATGCGTTCAAGATCCAAGTTGGCAGTTCGACGTGGCAACGCCTGGAAAACGGGTTCATCGAATCGATTCAGAGGATGGACCAAGTCCCTGTAGGGCCTCGCCGGACCCAGGACCGGAATTTGGAAACCAAAGAACCGCTTGCACCATTGAATTGGCGAAGATTTTCCAACGAGCCAGATACCGATTTTTCGCTTCCACAAAACGCCGATTGGGCCCAAAAAATCGTCCAGCGATGGATGCCAAAGTGCGATGCCAATGCGCCGGAAATTCTCGTTTCGATCCGGGACCAGGAGCAGCAGGGCAGGGGCGTATCGTTCACCTCGAATGATCCTTCGAGGCCTGGGGTTGTCTCTGCGAGGTATTTTCAGGCCGATGAGAGTCAGTTGAAAGCGGCCTTGGATTGTCTCAAGGAAGATCCCTCGGGTTGGGGAGCGACCCGACCGCAAGAACGCTACGATATTTTGCGAAAAGTCGCCCAGGAACTGCGGATCGCTAGGGGCGAATTGATGGGTGCAGCGATCTTGGATGCTGGTCAGACGTTGTCCGAGAGTGACCCAGAGGTCAGCGAGGCGATCGATTTTGTTGAGTTCTACGCTCGGTGCGCTCTGGACCTGCAACTCCAGGCCCGAGGTGGGTTTCGTCCAGCCGGGCCCGTAGTGGTTATCAGTCCATGGAACTTCCCGATCGCCATCCCTTGTGGAGGAATCGCGGCAGCATTAGCCGCCGGAAACACAGTATTGCTCAAACCTGCAAGCGATACGGCCTTGCCAGCCTACGTCTTGTGCCAGTGTTTTTGGAGAGCGGGGGTGCCCAGAGAGGCGCTGCAGTTTGCGCCAGCCAGCGGTAGTTCGATCAGCAAGATCCTGCTTGCCGACGCCTCGATCGCTCGAGTGATCCTTACGGGAGGTACAGAAACGGCTCTTACGATTCTCGAGGCGAATCCCAGGTTGCCGTTATTTGCCGAGACAGGTGGTAAGAACGCTACGATTGTCAGTGGTCTGAGCGATCGCGACTTGGCGATGAAGAATCTCTTGCACAGTGCATTTTCCCACGCTGGGCAGAAATGCTCTGCGACGAGTCTAGCATTGCTCGAGCAAGAGGTATTCCAGAGCAAAGAATTCCAAGAGCAATTTGCAGACGCGGTGACGAGTCTTCGTGTCGGATCTGCTTGGGATCTATCCACCAAAGTCGGTCCGTTGATCCGGCCACCTTCGGGGGATCTGCTTCGAGGATTGAAGGAACTCGAACGTGGCGAGAAGTGGTTGGTTATGCCAACCCAGCTTGGGGATAACCCGTGTCTCTATAGCCCGGGAGTCAAATGGAACGTGCAGGCAGGTAGTTTCACCCATGGCACTGAGTTGTTTGGTCCGGTTTTAGGAGTTATGGAATACGACCGGATCGAGAAGGCCATCGAGACTGTCAATGCGACCGGATATGGTCTGACCAGCGGTTTAGAATCGCTCGACGATCGCGAGCAGCAAGTTTGGAAAAAGAAGATTCGTGCTGGCAATTTGTATATCAATAGACCCACGACCGGGGCGGTCGTTCTGAGGCAGCCATTTGGTGGTTTAGCCAAGAGTGCCTTTGGTCCAGGGGTCAAGGCCGGGGGGCCGAATTACGTGACGATGATGCACCGCTGGCAGGAGCCCCAAGAGTTGCACGCAAGCCAAATTCCATCCGAGCCTCAGCATCCCTTGCTGCACAAGGTTTGGGGGAAGTTCGATGGGATTGCCAAGGAGCTATTGAGGTTCGATCCGGCGGTCGGGGGGGACTTGAGCAAACTCCGCCATGCGATTTTGGCGTACGATCGATTTGCGCGCGAGGAGATCCACCAAGAGCACGATCATTTCCGGTTGGTTGGACAAGACAATCATAGGCGGTACTTGCCTGTAAATCCGATATGCATTCGTGTTATGCCCGGGGATAGGCTCTGGGGGATTTTGGCACGGTGCGCTGCGAGCTTGGCAGTCGGGGCCAGAGCGATTGTCAGTTACGATCCCAGGATCGAGGATTCGAAGATCGAAGCCCTCGAGCGAGCGACGTTGGCCTGGGCAGGCAAGATCGAGTGGATCGAGCAATCCGAAGCGATGCTTGGCGAGGAAATCATAGCCGGTCATCTAGCGCGATTGCGGTACGATGGTCCCGAGGAAGTACCCGAGCCGATTCGGCGTTTGGCGCCCAAGCACTACGCCTATATCGCCGATGCGGTCGTAAGCTGTCAGGACTTAGAGCTCTTGTGGTATGTCGTCGAGCAGAGCATCTCGTTTGACTACCATCGGTATGGGAATCTCGGACCGCGCGCCTCGGAGCCCCGGAGCCCGGTTTCCTAAGGTCCCCGAGGAATCGTCACATCCGATACTTCCAGAGAGTTTGGAAAGGTCCAACGCGTACCAGGGCAATCTTGAAAGAAGCGTAAGGCTAGGGTGTAAGCCGCAGGGCTCGTGAGTCGAGAGACAAGCACATCGGTGCTGCTAGGGGATGGCGGCTATCGGGCACGAGTGTACCTTTTTCTCATCGAAGCCACATGCGATTCAAACGCATCGATCGAACCGTCGCACTTGGAATCGCTCTTTTGTCGAGCCAATGGAGCTATTCTCAGTCCCCTAGCAGTCAGGGGCTCGACCAAGCCAGCGTGTTGTCGAATCGCCAGCAGGAGTACGAATTGCTTGCCAGTCAGATGCGACCTTGGGAGGAGCAGAATCGATTGCTCCGTAAGGCAGTCCGATTGGTATCGCCGACAGTGGTCCATATCGAAGCGACCAAAGAGGAGCCGATTCAAGAGGTCAGTTTGGACTCTCGGCTCGAGAAATCCAGGATTCGCACCAAGCGGGTCGAGGAAGCTGGAGCTGGCGTGGTCATCGATGTTCAGGGGCGTCACTTTGTGTTGACCAACCGGCATGTCATCCAGTCGGCCCAGATCCCCGACATCCGAGTCGAAACCTACGACGGTGTCCCTCTGCAGATTGTCAAGATCACCGAGGATCCTTCCACCGATTTGGCGGTGATCGATGTCGGTCGAAGCGATCTTGCCGCATGCCGATTGGGCGACAGCCGAACGTTGGAAGTCGGCGAACACGTATTTGCCGTCGGCAGTCCTTTTGGGTTGAACCACTCGGTGAGCTTAGGGATCGTCAGCGCCAAAGGGCGGAGAAATCTGGAGCTTGGCAATAAGTCGATAGTTTATCAAGATTTCATCCAGACCGATGCGGCGATCAATCCGGGCAACAGCGGCGGGCCTTTGATGAATCTCCGGGGGGAGGTCGTAGGGATCAACACGGCGATCGCGAGCAATTCAGGGGTCAATGAAGGGATCGGTTTTGCGATCCCGATCCAATTGGCGATGGCAGTCGCGACCCAGTTGATCGAGAAGGGGGAACTGCAGCGATCGTATCTTGGAGTGAGCGTCGAGCGGGCTTTTCATGTCGATCCTCAGTCTGGCTTGCAAAATTCTGGCTCGCAAGACTCAGGATTAACGAGCAACCGATTGCAGAGCTATCGGGCGCATGGTGCATTGGTCAAGGTGGTCAAGCCCAACAGTCCGGCCGAGTCGGCTGGTTTGCGGTACGGTGACATCATCTTGGAGTTCGATGGGGTCGCGGTTGAAGACGACGAACATTTGGTACAGATGGTGGGTCTGACCGCATCGGGCAAGTCTGTGGAGTTGGAGGTTTTGAGGGAACGCGCCAGGGTTCGGCTCAAGGTGTGGCTGACACCGATTGCAGCGAGTCGCAATTGATGGCCTACCCACCAGGGGGGGGTAATTGGCGCCAAAATACGGTAAATCGGGCCTAATTTCGAGATAATCGATTTTTTTTACCGTACTTCTTCACGAAAAATTGACCGATATACTGTTTCTGGTAACCTATGGTGTTTCAGTTTTTCGTGTTTATTCTTCTTTTCCGCTTTTCAGGAGATTGTTATGCGGAATCACAAACAGAACGGCTTCACGCTCGTGGAGCTCTTGGTGGTTATTGCCATCATTGGGGTTTTGGTCGGTTTGTTACTTCCGGCGGTCCAAGCTGCACGTGAGGCTGCACGTCGGATGTCTTGTGGAAACAACATTCGACAGCTCGGTTTGGGGATATTGAATTACGAATCGGCCTACAAGCGACTTCCTGCGGGAGCCAGTGGACCTTGTTCGTACAATCCTTGGAGTGTTCATGATGAGAATTTGGGCGTCGGTCGGATGCCTATCAACCGATATTCGGTGTTCGTTTCGATCCTGCCGATGATCGAGCAGCAGCAGTTGTATACCCAGATCCAGGACCAGCGGCCTTTCTTCAGGTCGACTTGGGATATGCAAGGCAATTTTACACCTTGGCGAACTCAGATCCCATCGTTTCGATGCCCATCGGACCCTGGTAAGATGAATCCGGATGCGAACTGGGACATCGATGGTGCGGGCCGTGTCAACTACGCGGCCTGCTATGGGGACACCGTGGTGAATGTGAGCAATGCAGGGCACCCTGCGGCCAGCCGTGGCGCTTTTCAAGGGCGTTACGCGCGTCGGCTAGCAGAGATCACCGATGGGGCGGCTTACACGATCCTTTTGGGTGAAATCGGAACCAGTCCATCGTCGAACCTTGGAGCCGGCCAAGGCAAGTTGCGGATTCAAGGAACGCGTTGGCAGGCCGCCGGAGCGGCGAACCTAGAGACCCCGATCGGTTGTCGGAATGCGAAACTTGGAGACCGTTACAACCCTGCTGTTGTGGCCAACGGAGATCTATGGCATTCGCAGGGGCTAAGGTGGCACGATGGGGATTACAACCACGGTTCGATCCAGACGGTTTTGCCGCCGAACTCCGCCTCTTGCAATCGGTCATTGTGGGATTGGGGAATTTCCTCGGCCTCGAGCTATCACGGGCCTGGGGCTCACGTGGTCTTTGCCGACAACAATGTCCGCTTCATCCCCAATTCGGTCGATGCGGGCGATGCGGGCCGATTGGCTCCCGAGGGCAATGACGGCGCACGTTCCAACGAGCCGAGTCCTTACGGTGCTTGGGGGGCGATGGGAACCAAGGATGCTGGCGATTTGTGGGATGCAGCTACCATCGAGTAGTTGCCAAACCCGTTGGGATTTATAACAATCTAGAAGGACGACCGGGCTAGCCTCCCGGTCGTCTTTTTTTATAGGAAAACGCAGGTCTTTTTTGGTTTCAGCCAGATCATTCCTGAACCAATGAATTGATCACACAACGAAAGTAGCCCATGGAGATTGATACAGCGACGGCCAAGCGATGGATGGACAGAACTCAGGACGATCAGGGGCGGGAGGTCTTTTTTCTGGATTGTAGAGAGCCCAATGAGCACCAGGTCGCCAACGTGCCGGGGGTGACATTGGTGCCGATGAGCCAATGGCCGCCGAACCAAGGGGTTATCGGTTTGATGCAATCCAAGCGGGTAGTGGTCATGTGCCATCATGGAGGCCGTTCTTTGCGGGTCACTCAATGGCTTCGCTCAAATGGTTACCCCGATGCGGTGAGCATGTCCGGGGGGATCGATCGCTGGAGCTTGGAGATTGACCCATCGGTTCCCCGCTATTGACTTAGGCCTTCGCCGCAGGTGAAGTTCTCATGAAATCGCCACCTGCGGGTGCTTGCTCTATCGAGGAAAGTGCTCACACTAACGACTCGGTCGATCTCCCTATGTTTCCCCACCCAAGACAGACTATCGATGCGTAAGAATAGAAGTTCCAGTCGTTGGCTCAATTGGCGTGTAAGAGTCATGGGTCTAGGGACCGGACTGATGTTTCTTGGGGATCTAGGATTGGAAAACCCTCGGATTTTTGGCCAGGAAAAGCCGGCAAAGAGCACCGAAAAAGCAGAGGTTGTGCGTCCGAAGCCTGAGGAGGTGGAGATCCCCGAGGGGCTTGACACCTTGGCGGCCAAGCAGCATATCGCCGTGCAATCGCGCATCTGTCCGTGGGGATTTTGGGGCTATCGTCCCGAAAGTTTCAGCAGTTGGACGAATCATTCGAATCGCTTGATCCCAGTCTATGTATTCGGGGAGAGCCTTGAGCCTTTTGTCGGTGCAAGGAGTCTTTATCGAGATGAGGCCAGGGTCCGAGAGTTGTATGGAAGGGTCCCTGAGAACACCGTACAGCCCGATGCGGAGTATGCCGACCAGACCGATGTGTACCGCTTGCAGCGCCAGGCGATCGAGAGCGGCAAGAAGAAGTACGTGTTTTTGGTGGTCTTTGATGGAATGGATTGGCAGACGAGTTGGGCCGCATCGATCTACAAGAACCGCCGCGTGGCCTATACGCAGGGGCCTGGTAGCGGGTTGGTATTTCAGGATTACGATCGGTGTCCGAAGGACTTTGGATACTTTGTCAGCTCCTCGTTGGGCGATGAAGTCGAGACTGACGTCGATGCGCAGATGGATAAAAAGTCCACGGCGAAATTCGGTGGGTACGACCCGAGGTTCGGAGGTCGAACGCCTTGGGATACCCCGAGCGACATTCAGTATTTGATCGGTAGAAATCAGCAATCTCCGCATGTGGTGACCGATTCGTCTTCATCGGCAAGTTCCATGACAGCCGGGGTCAAGATCCTCAACGGGGCGATCAACATTCGGCCGGATCGGACCCAAGTCGAGACCATAGCGCACTGGGCGCAGAGGGAGATGGGTTTTGCGGTCGGGACCGTCACGAGTGTTCCTATATGCCATGCGACCCCAGCGGCGGCTTATGCGGTCAACGTCAGCCGCGATGACTATCAGGATATCACCCGAGACATGCTCGGACTCGTCTCGGCCAGTCACAAGAGTAAGCCTTACCCGGGTTTGGATGTGGTGCTCGGCGCTGGCTATGGAGAGAAGACCCAATCCAATGTAGGCCAGGGTGAGAACTTTATCCCGGGCAACCGTTATTTGGCCGATGTGGATCGCGATGCGGTCGATGTGTCCAAGGGTGGGTCTGAGGCACGGTATGTCGTCGCCGAACGGACTGCGGGCGTATCGGGTAAGGATGTGCTCGCAGGGGCGGTGCGTCAGGCCGTCGAGGGCAAGCATCGCATGTTGGGCTTTTTTGGGGCCAAGAATGGGCATTTGCCATTTCAGACTGCCAATGGGGATTATCGACCCGTCGAGACGCTCAAGGGGATTGAGCAGTACACAGCCGAGGATCTCCTAGAGAACCCGAAGCTCAGCGAATTGACCGAGGCGGCCATCGAGGTCTTGGCCAGTCGCAGCGAGAGGTTTTGGTTGATGGTCGAATCCGGGGATGTCGACTGGGCAAATCACGCCAATGACATCGACAGTTCGATCGGCGCAGTTTTTAGTGGAGAGCGAGCTGTCGAGTCGATATTTCGCTGGATCGAGACCAAGGGTGTTTGGGACGAGTCGTTGGTGATCGTCACGGCCGACCATGGCCATTACTTTCATTTGGTGCAACCCGAGGCATTGATTCCAACGGATTGAGGGGTCGTTCTAGCTCCACTTTGCTCGTACTTCTTCTCGTGCTCGTACTCGAAGCGATCTAGTCATGTAACTCGATCCCTAGGTCCGCAAGATCCCGCGAGCTGCCCCGATCAACGATCGGCATCGCCGCAGTTCAAACAGCCATCGAGTACGAGTAACGTTTCACTGAGTACCGTTTCACTGAGTACGAGTACGACGAAATCCGATGCGAGGCACGAGTACTTGTTTGACCATGATCGACTTGACGCTTATCGCCTTTCGAGCCTGAGCACGAGCACGACGAACAGCCAGAACCAAGCATTGCACCGAAGTCTTCGATCGTTCGTTTTTGACTTCTGCGAGAGTCAACTCCTCGGCCTAGCGGATCGCAAACGATCGGGCATGGAGTAAGAACATCGTGCTCGTGCTCAGTGAAACGGTGCTCGTAATCGTAATCGAAGCGTTCTGGTATAGCGATTCGGCCGATAGTTCCGCAAGATCCCCCAATCCGCCTCGATGTGACGATCGGGATCGCCGCAGTTCAAACAGCCATCGAGTACGAGTACCGTTTCACTGAGTACCGTTTCACTGAGTACGAGTACGACGAAATCCCATGCGAGGTACTTGTTTAGCTAGGCTTCGACTTGGGCATGAGCAGCCAGATTGGGGTCATCAGATCTGAGGGTAGTTTTTGCAGTCCCGAGAATCCATCGAGTGCAAATGCGTAACCTGCGATGAAGACCAAGAGGTTCATCGGGATGAGGAACAGCCAAAGAAATCGTTTGGGGTATTGGCTATCGGGCATCGACGCGACGGAGTGTCGGATCTGAAAGTAGACGCTCAGGAGGTGGTAAGCGACCCCGACTCCGAGGATGAAGCTCCGAAGGAAGGCAGGCAGGAGAAGAGCGCTCAGGAGCCAAAGGACGATCGAGGCCGTCGGCAGGAAGTAGGGGCTTGTTGCGATGAGCCAATTGTCTTCGGCGAGCCATGGGGTAGGGGGGGGGAGAGGTTTCGCGGTTTGGGAGGCATTGGCTGGTTTTTGGATGCCTAAGCGGGTTCGGACCCAGCCGAGGATTGCCGAGGTGGGCTGAAGGAGCAGGAACGAAAGGATGGCTTGGGTGAATCGACGTTCGTAGCCGATCGCTTTATGGAGAATTTTTGAGGATATCCAACTCGATCGCGAGAGGGCAAATGTCCCGGCGGCCCCTAGCCAGAACATCGTCGCGTAGAGGGGGTAGGAGGTCGATCGGCCGAGCCACAGTGCAAGGGCAGTGAGGATCAACGGGCTCAGGGCAGCCATGCCGTAGGCAATTGGCCACTGGAGTCCCCGGACGGTGCGATCGATGTGCTTGGCAATCACTTGAAACATTGGCCTTTGTAACTTTGGACTACCTGCAGAAACTCCTGCGGCCTATCCGAACGGACCTTGGATTTTACCTTCGGGCGGTTAAGCTTTACACATCCCTTTTGTAAGGATTTTCCGTTGCGAGTGAACCGATGGCAATTGCAGAATACGATTTAGTGGTTTTGGGCGGTGGTCCTGGTGGTTATGTAGCGGCGATTCGAGCCGCACAGCTTGGACTCAACGTAGCGTGTATCGATGAGAACGACAAGTTCGGTGGTACGTGTTTGCGGGTCGGCTGCATTCCGAGCAAGGCGTTGCTCGAATCGAGTCATTTGTACCACGATACGAAATCTTCCCTTTCGAGTCATGGAATTCAAGTCAGCCAAGTGCAACTGGATTTGGCGGCGATGATGAAGCGCAAGGATCAGATTGTCCAGACGCTTACAGGCGGGATCGACCTGCTTTTCAAAAAGAACAAGGTCGTGGGGTATCGGGGCCGAGGGATGATCATGGGCCCGAATTTGGTCCAAGCGATCGTTGAGGGCAAGCCCGTGGAGCTCAAGGCCAAGCGGATCCTTGTGGCTACCGGCTCGAAGCCCGCTTCGATGCGGGGAGTCGAGGAGGATGGCGAAAAGTTGACCGTCATCGGGGGTGGCTACATCGGCCTGGAGTTAGGAAGTGTTTGGAGTCGTTTGGGTTCCAAAGTCACTGTGCTTGAGGCTCTGGATCGAATTTTGCCTGGGATGGATCAGGAGCTAAGCCAGCTTGCGCAGAGAGTCTTCGCGCGTCAGGGAATGGAGTTTCGATTGCAGTCTTGGGTCGAATCGGCGAAGGTAGAATCGGGCAAGTGTGTTGTGCGTTGCAAGGGGGCCGAGCCCATCGCGAGCGATCGGGTTTTGTTGGCAGCCGGTCGGGTACCATTGAGTCAAAACATCGGTTTGGAGAATGTCGGCATCGAGACCGACAAACGGGGATTCATCCAGGTCGACGGGAGCTATCAGACCAAGGTGCCTGGAATCTTTGCCGTCGGCGACGTCATCGGTGGGGCGATGTTGGCACACAAAGCGATGGAGGAGGGTGTCGTGTGCGTCGAGCGTATGCAGGGGATCCATGCTCACTTCAATTACGACTGCATTCCTGCGATCGTTTACACCCACCCGGAGATTGCGACGGTGGGTAAGACGGAGGAGCAACTCAAAGAAGCCTCTGTGGCTTACAAGAAAGGGGTCGGTAACTATGGTGCCAATGGAAGAGCAAGGACTTTGGGAGAAACCGAGGGCCGCGTCAAGATTTTGGCCGACGCCAAGACCGATCGGGTCTTGGGGGTTCACATCATAGGAAACCGTGCGGGCGATTTGATCGCCGAGGCTTCGATTGCGATGGAGTTTGGGGCAAGCAGTGAGGATATTGCACGCAGTTGCCATGCGCACCCGACGCTCGCCGAGACGATGCACGAGGCGGCCTTGGCCGTCGACTCTCGAGCGATCCATTCGGCTTAGTTCGTTCATCGCGGCTTAGTCGCGTTCATGCGGCTAGATGCCGTCGAGTCCCGGGACATGATGGCTCTGACCTTCATGGGCCTTGAGGGTAGGTTTTTTGCCACGAGACAATCCATATCAAGTAAGACAGATGCCCCGATACAACCCTGCGGAAATCGAGCCCAAGTGGCAAGCTTATTGGGAACACAACAAGACCTTTCGATGTCCGGAATTTCCGGATCCGGCGGGCAAGGGCAAGCTTTATGTGCTCGACATGTTCCCATACCCGAGTGGGGCTGGGTTGCATGTGGGGCATCCCGAGGGGTATACAGCGACGGACATCTATTGCCGCTATTGGCGGATGCAGGGCAAGACGGTCTTGCATCCGATGGGCTACGATGCCTTTGGTTTGCCTGCCGAGGAGTATGCGATACGCACGAATACACCTCCGAGGCAGAGCACTGAGGCGAACATCGCCAATTTCACCCGGCAGCTAAAGATGCTGGGTTTCTCTTACGATTGGGATCGTTGCTTATCGACGACCGATGTCGAGTATTTTCGATGGACTCAGTGGATTTTTCTGGTCCTTTTTGATACCTGGTATGACGTTCAAGGGCAAAGAGGGCGTCCGATCAGCGAGTTGCCCATACCTGAGGCGATTGCCTCGAAAGGGCCCGAAGCAGTTGCAATTTACCGCGACGGTTTTCGGTTGGCTTATCAGGACGAGGCTTTGGTCAATTGGTGTCCTGGATTGGGCACGGTCCTTGCCAATGAAGAGGTCATCGATGGTCGCTCCGAGCGTGGAGACCATCCGGTTCAAAGGATCCCGCTCAAGCAGTGGATGCTACGAATTACCTCGTATGCGGATCGGTTGTTGGCCGACTTGGACTCTCTGGACTGGTCTACAGGGATCAAGAAGTTGCAAGCCGATTGGATAGGAAAGAGCACTGGTGCCGAGGTCGATTTCCCGGTGGTTTCTTCCCAAGGGACCGAGGGCTTAAATCCCAAGGCGATTCGTGTTTACACGACCCGACCCGATACCCTCTATGGAGCGACTTATTTGGTGCTCGCACCAGAGCATCCGATCGTATCGAAGATCACCTCAGCCGAGCGATCTGCCGAGGTACAAGAGTACTGCCAAGCTGCGTCGTTCAAGAGCGACCGGGATCGAACCGAGGGCGATAAGCAGAAAACCGGGGTTTTTACGGGAGCTTATGCGATCAACCCTCTGACACAGGAGCCCGTTGCGGTTTGGGTGGCCGATTATGTGTTGGGCAATTACGGAACTGGGGCAATCATGGCTGTCCCTGCGCACGATGTGCGAGACCATGAGTTTGCGGTGAAGTACCAGCTACCGATCGTCCAGGTTGTCGAGCCGCTCGATGCGACGGCCGAGGAACTCGCCGAGATTCGAAGTGGCCGAGTCTGTTTTGCAGGCGAGGGAATCGCCGTGGGGAGTCGCCAGCTCAATGGCCTCAGGACCAAGCAGGCCAAGGCCTTGGCTATCGAGGAATTGTCTAAACTTGGGCTAGGGCGCGAAGCGATCAATTACAAGCTTCGCGATTGGCTCTTTAGTCGGCAGAGGTTTTGGGGTGAGCCGTTTCCGATCCTTCATGAGCTCGGACCTGACGGGCAACCCAACGGACAGATCCGAGCCGTGCCGATGGAGGATCTACCCGTTGATCTCCCTTATTTGGAGGATTACAAGCCCCATGGTCGGCCAGAACCACCGTTGGGTAAGGCCGATGCGTCGTGGCTCTATGTTGAGCTCGATGGCAAGCGATATCGACGCGAGACCAACACGATGCCCCAATGGGCAGGATCGTGTTGGTATTACTTGAGATTCATCAGTCCGGGATGTTCCAGTGCATTTGTCGATCGGCAGCAGGAGGCCGCCTGGATGCCGGTAGATCTTTACATAGGTGGAGCCGAACATGCAGTCCTTCATTTGTTGTATGCGAGGTTCTGGCATAAGGTCTTGTACGATCGAGGATATGTTTCTCAACCAGAACCGTTTCAAAAACTTGTCAATCAAGGGATGATCCTTTCGTACGCTTTTAAAGACCAACGCGGTGCATTGGTCTCGGTCGATTTGGTCCAAGAGGATGCCGAGGGGGTTGCCAAGCATGTTCAGACCGGAGAGACCCTTCAGCGGATTGTTGCCAAGATGTCCAAGGCGTTGAAGAATGTGGTCGATCCGGAGGGAGTGGTCAAAGAGTATGGAGCCGACGCGCTGCGGCTCTACGAAATGTTCATGGGGCCTTTGGAGGCGACCAAGCCTTGGAGCATGCAAGGAGTCAATGGAGTAAGGAACTTCTTGGATCGGGTTTGGCGTTTGATCGTCGATTCTAAGGCCGAGGAAAGTCGACTCTCTGAGGCGGTCCAAGACATCGCAACGAGCAGCCAGCAAGACTTGGTCGTCCACAGCACGATTGCAGCGGTCACGCAGGACGTAGAGAATTTATCGTTCAATACAGCGATTGCACGGATGATGGAGTTCGTCAATCACTTCACAAAAGAGTCGGTTCGCCCCAAGTCAGCCATGGAGACCTTGACGTTGCTTTTGGCGCCGTTTGCGCCTCACGTTTCCGAGGAGCTCTGGCGTATCCTAGGGAACCCTGAGTCATTGGCTTATGCCCCGTGGCCCAAAGCGGATCCTGAGAAGATGAAGATCGCATCGCTGGAGGTTCCCGTGCAGGTCAACGGCAAGGTGCGGACCAAGGTGGTCATGCCTGTGGGGATCGGCTCTGAGGAAGCTGAGCGATTGGCGAAATCCCATCCTCGGATATCGGAGCTCTTGGAAGGGCAAACCGTGATCAAAGCGGTGGTGGTCCCAGGGAAAATGGTCAACTTTGTCATCAAGCCCGCCTAGATTACTATTAGGTTATCTTTTGTAAACGCCCTTCAAGTCCCCTTTGTGGCTCTTGAAAAAAAAGAGCCTTGAGAGACAATTCGACGACAACTGCGACATAGTATCGTATGCGGTTCGAAATGACGTATCACGGTGCGAAATGGGGGGGGATGAGGATGGAGCCGGACAAAGGTCCAGCGGAGGTGGTTTTAAGGAATTACGTCCCGAGGGATACACCCGAGAGAGCCTACCGCCAGATGCAGATGCAACATTACGTGCTCGTGGGTGTTTTTTTGGCGTGGGTGTTCGTCCGGGCCTTATGTGTTCTGTGTACGCAGGTGTACCGAGCCAGTGATTTGGCGGTCGCATTGATGCCCGTGGAGATCCAAATCGGTGCCTCAGGGGCATTGATCTGCATTCTGTTCGCCGCGTTCAACTTGGCAGTTTGTTTTGGACTGTTGGCTGATGAACGATGGGGTTGGTGGATTGCTTTGGTGGGGATGTTTTGGGCCGTGGTACAGGCCATTGGTGATTCGGTGATTTCCTTGAATTTTGGTTCCTCATCGATGGTATCGACGATCCACACACTGTGTTCCGCGGCGATTGTGCTATTGGTTGGGTGGTTGATTTATCTCCACCTAGGTCCATTGATGCGGATGAGGTTTGATGTGAAGGTAGGTTTGTGGTTTGCCTTGGTCGTTGGGTTTACCGGAGGATTGGGCCTCGGGGTGAGTTTCCTGGCCTTGGCGTGGCGGATGATGCCACTGCCGGTTTCCTGACTGTTAGCTATCAGACCCACAGTTTCAGGCGGCCTTGCAAGCGTCCTGGGAGGGCTTTGTCGACCCAGCGGTGGATTTGGGGTTTGTTGTAGCGGACGCTGAAGTGACCGCAGATGATTTGTTCATTTTGAAACAGGTCCTTGCGTTCGACGAAGTCATCCAAGTGCATGTGTCCATCTTTGTGGATTTTGTCTTTACGGTGGTCGGGGGCCAGGAAGGTCATTTCCGTGATCAGGATTTTGGCTCGTAGCATATCGGGATTGCGGTCGAGTCCTGCAGGTGCGGTATCGCCGGTGTAGGCGACAAGAGGGATTCGCGTCTCGGAGGTCACCTCGACGCCCGATAGGCGCGCGTCTCGGATTTGGTCTCCGGTCCAGTTGGCGAATTCGGTTTTGAGTTTGCGGCGTTTTTCCCAAACGATGAACCCCAATGCGGGGATCGAGTGCTTCATCGCATGGGTCGTCACGACGAGTTCTCGGGAAAGTTCGATCTCTTGGTTTTCTCGAAGCGGGACAAGGTCGCATGGCATTCGCCCTCGGTCGAGTCTTGTGAAGACTTTGAGCATTTGGTCGACGGTGGCCATTGCGTAATCGGGTAAGTAGAGCGTGGGCCGTTCCATTTTCATCATCCGCCGTCGAGCGACGTAGGCTGGGATTGCGGCGATATGATCGAGGTGAGAGTGGCTGATGAAGGTCCTTGGAAGGGACATAAAGTCCCAGGGTTGGGCTCCAAGGTCGAATCCTATTTTGAGTTCGGCTACACGCCAGTACGTTTGGACGGCAGCTCGGGAGTAGCCGTCGATGGTTAATCCATCGTGATGGAGCTCAAGGGTAGGGGCATTATCGATCGAACCGATGGAGTCGGCTACGGAGTCCTCCTCGATTCCCTTGGTTGTATGGTCCATTGTGGATCGTTTAATGATTACGGTTGGTGGTTGAAAAGTACTTCGATGCGATTCTAGAGACTAGGGGTTCGAGTCTGGACCGAGCCAGGGAGGACCAGGCTAGTACATCGTTGTGTTCGGTAGCGGTGGGGATATCCGGGTTGGCGACGTTGGTCACGACGGAGAAGGCTAGGACGGGCGTGCCGAGTTGCATCGCTAAGATCGATTCGGGGACGGTGCTCATTCCGACGATATCGGCGCCTAAGCGTCCGAAGGCGCGGTACTCGGCTCGGGTTTCGTAGTTGGGGCCGAGGGTAGCAAGGTAGGTCGCGCAAGGCAGGGAAAATCCCAGTTCCTCGGCGGTTTCCTGAGCTTTGGCCAACCATCGAGCATCGTAGGTTCTCTCATGCCTCATGAGGATAGGGGTGGACGATTCGTGGGGATTCGGTGGCTTTGTCGATTGGAAAAGCCAATTGATGTGCGAATCGATCGCGACGACCTGTCCGCTGTGGAATCTTGGGTTGATCCCGCCTGAGGCGTTCGAGAGGATAAGCAGTTCGATGCCTAATTCCAAAACGGTCCGCAGGGGTCTTAGGGATTCTTCGAGCGACCAGCCTTCGTACAGATGGCATCGGCCCTGGAGGACGGCCACTTGGGCTCCTTCGAGGAGTCCGAGGACAAGTTGGCCGGAGTGACCAGGGACTTTCGGTTCGGGGAAATCGGGGATATCTCGATAAGCGATCCGAATGGGCTGTTCGATGGCCTCTGCGAGATCACCTAGGCCGCTTCCGAGGACGATACCGATACGCGGGCGGAAGAACCGATGACGATTCTGGATCCATTGGGTCGCGGCGCAAGGTTCCGATGTAGTGGTCGGACGGACTGGCAATCGAGGAGAGATGGTTGGAGGCTCCCTAGGGTGTCGCTCAAGGAGTTCAGCGGCGTTGTGCGTTGCGTTTCGCATCGCGATCGAGGACACCGCTCAGGAGGGTTGTCAAGCGCGGTTCAGCATCGTTGGCAACGGCGATGATTTTTTGGACATCGGCCGCTTCGAGTGCATCGGGCAGGCACATATCGGTGATCACGGAGAATCCGACGGTTCGCATTTGGCTATGGACCGCGACGATCACTTCGGGGACAGTGGACATGCCGACGACATCGGCCCCGATTTGCCTTAAGAAGCGGTATTCGGCTCGGGTTTCGAGATTTGGCCCCGAGACGGCGACGAAGACACCTTGGTGGGCCACGATATCGGCACTTCGAGCGATGCTCAAAGCATCTTTGATCAGCACCGGATCGTAGGGTTGGCTCATATCGGGGAAACGCGGACCGAGTCGATCGTCGTTGATTCCGATCAAGGGGTTTGCCCCCATGAGATTGATGTGGTCTTCAATGAGCATGATATCGCCGGCTTGGAAGTTTGGGTTCATCCCCCCGCAGGCATTCGAGACCATCAGTAGTTCTGCGCCGAGGGCTTTCATGACGCGCACCGGTAGGGTGATTTGGTCTAATCGGTAGCCTTCGTACATGTGGAAGCGACCTTCCATGGCCACAACGGGGACTTGGCCGAGTCGACCGCATATCAATCTTCCGCGGTGGCTCGTGGCCGTAGATTTCAGGAAGTGGGGGATCTGCGCGTAATCGAACTCGGCTTGAACATCGATCTTTGAGACCAAGGGCCCAAGTCCGGTCCCAAGAATGATACCCGCATGGGGCTTGCAATCCCAAGATTTGCGAATCAGAGCACAAGCCTCTTGGACTTTATCGTATAGGTCGAGCATGATGTGCCTTTTAGCGAAGGATCATGTCGTCGACGGTTCGACCCGATGGGATCATCGGCAAGACATGTTCTTGGTAGGGGACTTGGACGTCTAGGACGAAGGGTCCAGGGTATTGGATCATTTCGAGCAATGCCGATTCGAGATCGGATTTATTCCGAACTGTGGCCGCCCCGCAACCGAAGCCTTTTGCAATTCCGACGAAGTCTGGGTATCGGTTTTCGGCGTAGGTGTGGGCGACGGTCGAGCCTTCTCCTCGGGCTTCCTCGTGGTCGATCGGTCCCAAGTAGGTGTGTGCGCGGTTCGAGCCCATGAATCGGTCTTCCCATTGGACGACCATACCAAGGTGTTGATTGTTGAGCAGGAGGACCTTGACAGGAAGTTTTTCGCAATGGAGCGTTGCGAGTTCTTGGATATTCATTTGGAAGGATCCATCGCCGTCGATATCGATAACGAGAGCATCCTTGTGGGCTGCTTGGACTCCCATCGCCGCAGGTAGCCCGAAGCCCATGGTTCCTAATCCGCTGCTGCTGAGCCAGGTTCGGGGCTTGCGGAACTTGAAGAACTGTGCTGCCCACATTTGATGTTGGCCCACTCCAACGGTGACGTAGGTTTCCCGGTCTTTGGTTATATCCGAGAGGGTTCGGATCGCATGTTGTTGCAAGATGCCATCGAAGTCCTGGTCGTATTGGAAGGGAAACTTGGCCTTGAGGTCCTTGCAATGATCGACCCAAGGCTGGATGTTTTCGGGGGGCTCGATGATTTTGTTCAGTTCACCGAGAGCGAAGCGGATGTCGCTCCGTACTGCGATGTGGGCCACTTTGTTTTTGTTCAGTTCCGACGCGTCGACATCGACGTGGACGATTTTCGCATTTTTGGCAAACGAGGCCAAGTGCCCAGTAACGCGATCGTCGAAACGTACGCCCAGTGCAAGGAGCAAATCGCAATCACGGACTGCGTAATTGGCATAGGCAGCACCGTGCATTCCCAGCATGTCCAAGCACAGGGGGTCCTCGGCAGGAAAAACGCCCAAGCCCATGACCGTCATAACGACGGGGATGCCTGTTTTCTTGGCGAATTCTCGAAGCTCCTCCGAAGCTTCGCCAGTCACGATCCCACCCCCACAATAGATCACAGGCTTTTTGCTGTGGCGAATTGCAGCTGCGATTTGACGGATTTGTTCGGGGGGGGCATTCGGGTGTTTGGTCGGAGAGTATCCCGGTAGGTTCATAGGAACACCCCAGTCAACTTCGCAAGAATCCAGTTGCACGTCTTTTGGCATGTCGATCAGGACCGGACCCGGGCGGCCTGTTGTGGCGATGAAGAAAGCTTCCTTCATCACACGCGCGACATCTTCGACTTTGGTAACCAAGTAATGGTGCTTGGTAATGCCACGGCAGATTTCGACGATTGGAGTTTCCTGAAAAGCGTCGGTCCCGATTACCGCCGTCGGGACTTGGCCGGTGATAGCAATCAGGGGGATGCTATCGAGCTTTGCATCGGCGATGGCTGTAACGAGGTTGGTAGCACCTGGCCCGCTCGTTGCCATCACGACCCCGACTTTACCCGTCGAGCGTGCGATCCCTTGGGATGCAAACGCGCCACCTTGCTCGTGCCGAGGCAAAATGGTCCGAAGTTTCCCTTCGTATTTCGTCAGCGATTGGTGCATGGGCATCGAGCACCCCCCTGGATAGGCAAACACGATCTCGACTCCATGATCGACCAGTGACTTCACGACGATGTCGGCTCCCGTCATTACGGGGTTTTTTCGTTCGGTGGGTGCTGGGATCGTCATGGAGGCTCTCCGTAGGAAGTTCGTTGTTTTTGTCGATCGATTTGCGAGAACGGGGATTTTGGATCACCCGAAAGCTACCTGGAGCAAAACTATAGCATTAGACGGAAAAAAGGTCGAACGGAGATTCGCAACGAGCTGGGATTCGCTACGAACCGGCCCGATTTCTTGCCGGAGACTTGATCAGCCCCCACTTTAAGTGCGACATTTTGGCGTTTTATGCGACGCAATGTCGCGTTCGTGTGTTCGTTTTTTCCGACTGGTTTAGAGTGCCCGGGTTGAAACCCAGGCCAAATCTCATTTTTTGTGATTTGTCAGTTTTGGCGCGGAAACTGCTGGTTGGTAGGTAAAAGAACTCCAGGTCCAACACACCTCGATCCTTGCTCCGGGCATCATAAACCTCCCAACCGGTTTTGATGGCGAGAATCGACTACAGGTGCGGACCTGGAGTTTTTTTATTCGATGTCCCAGAGTTTGAGCTTCCTCTGGAGAGTGCGCACGGAGATACCCAAGGTGTGGGCGGCGTGGGTTCGGTTTCCCAAGGATTTTTTCAAGGCCGATAGGATCGCTTCTTTTTCTAGGTCGTGGAGGTTGAAGGATCCTTGGTTGGAATGGTGTTGTTCGCTCGAGGGGTTTCCGCTGAGGTATTTTGGGAGATTTCTCAGGGTCAAGATGCCCTCGTCCCCCATGACAAGCATATTTTCGATGACGTTGCGAAGTTGCCGAACATTGCCTGGCCACTCGTAGTTTTGGAGGTAATCGAGCAGTTCAGGGGCGACTTGCGGGCATGGGCGCAGGTGTCTTTTGGCGCAATCGGCTAGGAAGTGATTGACCAGGATCGGGATATCGTCGGGACGTTTTCTAAGGGGTGGAAGTTCGATGGTAAGGACATTGAGTCGGTGGTAAAGGTCGATGCGAAATTCTCCGTCTTTGACCATATCTGGAAGTTCGCGGCTGGTTGCAGCAATGAGTCGAATATCGACGTTCGACTCGACGCTTGAGCCTACCGGGGCGAACGAATAGGTTTCCAGGACCCGCAGGAGTTTGGGTTGTAGGGTTTGAGGCAGGTCGCCGATCTCGTCCATAAACAAAGTTCCTTGATCGGCTGCTCGGAACCTTCCTTCTCGGGGTTCGGTTGCGCCAGTGAATGCTCCACGAACATACCCGAACAATTCCGACTCGATCAGGGAATCTGGAAGTGCGGTTACATTGACGGCAATAAATGGCTTTTTTCGACGGCGACTGTTGTCGTGGATTGCCGAAGCGACGAGTTCCTTGCCTGTGCCGGATTCGCCTACGATCAGAACGGACGCATCGGATACCGATACTTTCCGGATTTGATCAAACACTTGTCGCATTTCCGCCGAGTGCCCGATCATCCGGCCGATCCCTCCTTCATCGAGGGCGTTTTGTTGCTGTACCCTAGCCCTCATGGGCAAGTAGCGATTCAAAAGTAGCAGCAGTTCATCGGGCTTTAGTGGTTTGGTGAGATAATCCGAAGCACCGAGTTTCATAGCTTCAACGGCCGAATGAATGTCCCCGTAGGCGGTCATCATGAGTACCGGGACGGAGGGTTTGGTCTGACGCCATTCCTTGAGCACCGCCATGCCGTCATCGGCTCCGAGTCTCAAATCGCAAACGACCAAGTCGACCGGGGCTTTGAATGCATCGATGGCTTCGGGCCGGTTGCTCGCCGGGACAGTGTTGTAGCCTTCGGATTTGAGCAATCGAGAAAGCGCTTCTCGCTCCCGAATTTGGTCTTCGACCACCAGAATTGTCAGTGCGCTGTGCATAAATCTTGTTGGGTGGGGGGTGGGGTAAAAAATAGGTCTAACTCTTGGCCTCAAGAATAGAGCCTGCCTGAAATTTGGATTGAAATCGGAGGGTAAATCGCATGCCTCCGAAACGACTGCTTCTTTGGCATGAAATACTACCGCCGGTGGCTTCGATCAGGTTTTTCACGACGGCCAAGCCCAACCCTGCGCCGTCTTGATGGGTGCTGAAAAACGGCTCAAATATCGTTTCGAACAGGTTCGAAGCAACACCGGGCCCGGTGTCTTCGACGGCCAGGATTACGGATTGAGAACTGGTGTGCAGATGAAGATGGATCAAGCCACCTTCGGGCATGGCTTGTCTGGCGTTTTGCAGAAGATTGATCAGGATCTGTCGGAAGTACTTTTTGGACACTTTTCCGACCGCGTTTCGTTCATCGAAGCGGTAGTCGATATGGATCTGGTGCAAGTCATGCGTCGATTTCATGAAATTCAGGATCGATTGGATTTCGTTATCGAGATTCAGCCAAGTTTCTTGGTTTTCATCGGCTTTGACGAACCCTAGCAGTTGCCCGATCAGCTCATTGACGCGTTCGATCTCGCTGACCGATTCGTGGATCATTACCAATGCTTCTTCCTGGTCGATCGGTGAATCTCCTCGGATGAGTTTTTCAGAAGTGAAAAGGTTTAGCCGAATCGAGTTCAGGGGATTTCTCAATTCATGAGCCATACTGACGACCAATTTGCTCAAGTCAGCTAACCTTCTGGTCTCGGATGTTTTGAGGGCTTGTTCGAGTTCCTGGGTATGGGTTCCGAGTCGGAAAAGAAAAATGGCGGTGGTCGAAACGATCAAGCTCATGGCAAAAAGGATCGCTAGCCAAACGAGCCAACGATTGCGCGTCGATGCGCTGACTCGTTCCTCGAGCCATTGACCGGGAATCGCCGTACGGTAGGTTGCAATCCGGTGATCATTCAGCTCGATCGGAAGTCCGACCTCCACGGCCGTCGCCGAGTGGGCGCCCTGACCTAGGATGATGCGTCTTATGGATTTCGGGAACCCATCGATGGAAACCGAATTTCCATCCGACAGGAAGCTTAGATCGGTTTTGGAGGAAAAGGCTAAAACCGAGCCAGAAGAGTCCTCGATCAACGCGTAGAGGCGATCGGGTTTCGAAGCGATCATCCGCGCCCAGTGTTCGACCAGCCAATCGGTAACGTTGGGAGCAGAGAAGTCCTCGAGGCTCTTTCCTTGCCTCAAATCGCTTTCAATCCGCAAAATCGTTCGTTCGACGTGGGATTGTAGGTTGGCGATTTCGGAGGCCAAAATCAGTCGATGTTGCCTTTCTAGGTCGTTCCACAAACCAGCGATGCACACCCCAACGACCATCAAAAACGCAACAAAAATACCCAGCATCGGCAAGCGGCGAAGTCGAGCTAGGGCCAAGTCTTTTTCTGACGGTTTTTGAATCATGTTGTATATGCTCCGTCAATTTCGGCTTCTCGAACACGCATTATGCTTCATACTTTCACGTCATGGTATCCGAATCTAAGTTAAACCGCTTGATATTCGCAATGGGAGCTTCGTCGCCCGAAGAGGTTCCTCCTGGCTGCACCGCCGAAGAGCTCCAAGATTATCATATTTGCTCTACGGCGCTATGGTCGCCTAGGATCCTTGGGAGACTCGGGTTTCTCCCAGAATCGCGAAGGTGTGATTCTTCGGGACTTGATGTTGAAAACGCGCTGCTGGTCATCCCGAGCTTGGTCCAAAACAAGATCGATCAGCCGCTCGAAGAACGCCTTGTGCTCGCAGGCAACCACCTCTTGTACAGTCAATCGCGGACTCGCAAAGAAATCGTCGATGAAATATGTCGACTCGTGGATTCCCAGCGAGAGGATCCTGCCAGATCCCCGATGACCGATGGGATCGAGGAGGATTTTTTCGCCTTCGGATATGCCGTCATGCAAGTCCAGCAAATGGCCAGAAAACTCCGTTACTCGTTCAACCTAGACTGGATGATTGTCTCGGACCAATTGCTGCAAGCCTCCGAACAATTCCATCAAGGCAACTTCGAGGAAACTCAAAGGTGGCTCGATGCGGCTTATGATTCTTTGTCCCAGGAACGGGATCGATATTGCTCGCAGCAAGGCTACTTGTTGCATTTGGTCCTAACGGCTCGGAGCACCTTGGGAGAGCGATTCTCCAAGGAAATGCAAAGTGAAATCCCGACAAGCCTTCTTGTAACGACCGAATCTCTAGCGCTGCTAGCCGAATCAAATCCCCAAGCCTTTGGTCGCATGAGCCAACGCCTGGCGGAAAAATCAATCACGTTAGTCGGAGGATTTACCAAGGAGCTCAAGCACACTTATCTTAGCGAGCAATCGCTGCATCGGAGTTTTCATCGAGCTAGAACCCAAGCGGATCGATTGGGGATCGCTTTTCCAACGGTCCTGCTGCCGTTTTTTCCGAGCATTCCTGGGCATCTACCGACCCTTGCCCGCCTACACGGCTTCCAGGGTGCGATTCTAGCCAAGTTTCTCGATGGAATGGTTCCTGAGAAAGAGCACGCAAAGCTCAAATGGCAAGCATCGGCCGACACGCCCGCGATCGATACCATCCTCGGGCATTTGCTCGACGCGGCCGACACGGCAGCTCTGCTCGAGGTCGGCACGGCCATGGCCAAGCAGTTGGATTACCATCAAGTCCCGACGCTTCTGATCGCTCACTGGCCGGACCGAACTTCGGTGGTATTCGACGACCTTGTGCGTTGCATGCGTCGAACTCCCGCGCTTGGGAAATGGGTTCTAGCCGACGACTATTTCGATTCCACCTCACAACCCTATTGGTCCGATACGTTGGGAACCCATCAGTTTCCTTTCTCCCTTCCCCAGCAACCTGATCGAATCCACTCGCTCCAAATCAGTTTGCTCCAGATCCATAGAAACCTCTACCGATTGGAACGACTCGGGGATGCATTGGCTTGCTGGTCATCGACGGGGAATCATCCCAAGGACGATTCGCTCCGAAGCGACATCCAGGATCTCCTTTGCCAAATCGATAGCCTTGCGAGCCACGGCGATTCTAGGATCGATTCTCCCGAGCAGTGGTCTGCGGAACTCGATTCCAAAGTTGTTGCCCTTTACCGCAGAGCTACCGAATCGATCCGCCCCTGGCTAGGCAATCCATCGACCCCGATGGTCCTTAATCCAGCGAGCCATCCCAGGCGATTGAGCGTTCTTTTGGATGGTTCCGTCGTTGGGCACACTCGAGCCGACTCCGAGCGTATCTTGCACCATGGCCAGCTGCACTCCGATTCCACGAAATCCCAAGTGATCCTGGATGTTCCTCCTTTTGGATTCTGCGCCGTAGAGGTCGCTAGTCCTGGGGATAACAAGTCGGTTTTGTCGACCCGCAAGAAAGGGTTTTTCTCGAAGTTGCTCGGGCATTCTGATTCGATTGCGCAATCTGACGGATCGTTGGCAAACGAGTTCATGGAAGTCCAAATCGATCCTAAGAAAGGCCATCTCCGCTCGCTGTTCATTCGCGACCAAAGAGGCAATCGCCTAAGCGGTATGGTCTGTCTTGTTCCAAAGCCTGCCGGAGAGCACCATCGTTCAAAGGAATCAGACTCGCTGGCTCTGAGTCAAGTCCGTCTTGAGCACAGGAACCTGAGCGATCATCAATCGCAGATCGTTACGCGTGGCGTTTTTGACACCGATCCTACCCAGAGGCCAGTGCTGGCGAACCCAAGGAGTATCGCTCAGGGAGAGACTGGCCAGAGTTTACCTTGGATTGAGCAAACGGTCCGCTTGGACAGAGGCTGCAAGTGGGTCGAGATCGCTTTTTCAGGGGGCGGTTTCGATCGCGCCGCTCATGCACCGGTTTGGCGAATGATATGGCCTAGCCAAGCTGCGACTTTGGGAATGTGGTCGCATGGCAATCGGACCAAATGGCTCGGGCCGCTTCAAGGTTGCGTCGAGCTGATCGAAATCGACGATGCGCAGCACAAGGTCTACTATGCGACCGGCGGCCTTAGCTACCATCAAAGGCCGACGAGCAATCAGATCCAGAGCTTGCTTCCCATCCATCCCGACGGCTCGATCCGTGCCAAACTGTATCTTGGGATCCACTGGCAACGACCTTGGGAGACGGCCATCGACCTGTTCCAGGAAGCTTGGACGATGCTCCCAGAGATCGAGTCAGGATTCGGGGCTCGAGACGTGCAAAGGCGGCCTAACCACCAAAAAAGCGGTTGGTTGGCCCAGTGCAATCATTCGAATTTGCGGTTCTCGTTTTTGCCGGTTTTGCATCAAGAACTGCCGACCTCAGGGGGGATTGCCGAACAAGGCAAGGTCTTAAACCGTCTCCCAGGGGTCTATACCAACGGGCAGGAAGTCGTCCATGCCGATGCTTTGCTTTGGGTTTGCGAAGGCATGGGGAAAGCCTCGACGGCAAAAATTAGCTTGCCTAAATCGGTCCGTCAGGCGTGGAAAGTCGACTTTTGCGGTCAGTTATTGGATAAAATAGCGTCCGACGGTGAGTCCCTTACCGTGCCCTACTCGGCGTGGGAAAAGTGTGCGATCGCGGTGGTTTTCGGATCACCCTGATGGCCCCTCCCGAGTGCTTGCCCTTGTAGATCCCGTTTTTATTAACCCTTCGACGAATCGACTTTATGAATCGGCCCACCGAAGGCAACGATCTGACAAACCAGGTGATCGCGGGCTACAGCGTCCTGCATCGCTTGGGAGTTGGAGGGATGTCGGAGGTTTATCTCGCATTCCAAAACTCGCTTCATCGGCACGTGGCGCTCAAGGTGCTTCGGGCCGATTTTGTCGGTTCCGAGGAGCATGAGCAACGATTCTTGCAGGAGGCCCGCTCGGTCGCTTCGTTGATCCATCCGAATATTGTACAGGTCTACGACGTTGGCAAATTCGATTCGACCTTGTACATCGCCCAGGAGTACGTTCCTGGAAGCAATTTGAATTCCTTCATTCAACGCCGAGGTGCCTTGCCACTCGAAGAGGCCGTGTCGATTCTGTGGCAAGCGACCTCGGCCCTTCAAAAGGCCGCCTCGATCGGCCTGGTGCATCGAGACATCAAGCCAGATAACTTGCTCTTGACCCCTGATGGCGAAGTCAAAGTCGCGGACTTCGGGTTGGCAAGAGCCAGGGGTAAGAATCAAAATTTGACTGCCGTGGGGGTCGCGCTCGGGACTCCTTTGTACATGAGTCCAGAGCAAGTCCAGGGCCTTACGGTCGATTCTCGCAGCGATCTTTACTCGCTCGGTGCAACGGCCTACCACATGCTCTCGGGCCGGCCTCCTTTTTCCGGCGAGACAGCCCTTGCTCTAGCGATGCAACACATCCAAGCCGAAGCGGTCCGACTGGATCAGTTGCGTCCAGATCTTCCAGAGCAACTCGTCGGGATCGTCCATCAACTTCTCAAGAAGAGCCCTGAGGATCGATTTGGATCGGCCATGGAATTGGCTAGAGAGTTGCGCAGTTTCATCGAAGTCCATCTCGAAGGAAGAGGGGATAAAATGATCCCCTTTTCGGGTTTGGTCATAGAACATCAAGCCGTCACCTCGAGTGTCGCGACCGAGGAGTTGCAGATCCTAATGATGGGACGCGACTCAGGTCTCAAGGATGCCTCCACCAAGAAAAAGCAACGGCGATCCACATCGATCCAAAACGCGATCCTCTGGTTCGGCTTGCCATTGGTGTTGAGCTCGGCTCTGTCATTTACTCTTGCTCGCGTCGATCCTTTTGCGCACCAATCGACCAGCACAGCCGGTGTCGTCCGAGAGACATCGGTTCAACGACAGTTCGCTTTGGCTTTGGTGGAAAACAATCTCAAGCACTGGAACGCGGTCTCGGAGTTTTTCCCACCGACCGATGCGCTCAGCAGAAATTATTACCTTAAATCGCAAATCCAAATCGCTCGATTGAGGATCGAAGGTGATGACCTCGCAGGTGCTGAACCGAATCTTCGGACCGTAATCGAGTCGCCTTATTCCGACGAACTACTCCGGTGCATTGCCCGAATCGAGTTGGGCTGGATTCAGCAACGGGGCCAAAGGCAACCCTCTGGGGAAGAAATCCGAAACGAAAATTACGCTCGCGCTATGCGGGAAATGTCAACCATGATCCCCGAAAAGCAACGCCTGATCCGCGATGCTCTACCCGCGAGGGTTCGGGCCGAGTGGGAAACAGTCGACTATCTTTACCAAGCCGAATCGAAGCCCGTCGGGGCGGCGAGCCTCGGTGATTGACCTGGAAATCACAGGAAGGCCGATTTACGGAAGTCGTTAGGAAATCTGATGAGAAGAACTCGGGCAGGAACGTGTTAGTCAGTCGTTTGCGCACCGCCGCGATCGTACTAGCGATCGTCTTTGGCTTTATTTATCTTGACGTCAAGGCCCCGCTGGCAGGAGTTCCAGGACTCTGGATGCTTCCGATTTACCTTGTTCTATGCTTGGGAACGGCCCGCGAAGCGACCTCGATCGTACGCTCGGCTTGGCAATTGCCAGTCTTTTGGTCGCCCTCTGTGGTTCTGCTCTCGGCGGCACTTCCTGCCGTTCCAGAACTCCTCAGAGCCCTCGGGGCCGCCGACCTGCTCGATCCATCCTGGACCGGTGTCCAAGGCAGATTGGCCATCGTCTGCATCGGCAATTGGATACTTGCAAGCTACCTTGGGGTGCGTGCTCTTGCCGTTTACCAAGATCGCCAAGAGGCTATCGGCTGGTTGACTAGTCTTGGATTGTTGATGTACATCTCTGTAGCGACAAGCCTATGGTGGATCCTGCGCCAAGTCGGAGATCCCGACGCGGCGATGTTCAATGTGGTTGGCATTGCTATGGTGACCAAAATCGCTGATTCAGGGGCGTACTTCGCAGGCAAGAACCTCGGTCGCACGCCCCTAGCACCTGTCCTGAGCCCGAAGAAAACATGGGAGGGACTCTTGGGAGGGTGGATCGTGGCCTCTTTGGCCGCCGTGATCTACTTCAGTTCGCTTGGAAATAGCCACCCGCCGCGATCCACCTGGTGGCCCCTCGTCGGTGCATTGCTCCTAGGTACCGCATTGACTTGGTTCGGACTGCTCGGGGATTTGATCGAATCGATGATGAAAAGGTCCGGTCGTGTCAAAGACAGCGGCGGGACTTTGGCCGGGCTCGGAGGAATTTGGGACGTCACGGATTCATTGATTCCAGCGGGAGTTGTAGGATTAATTGCGGTCGTCCTAGGTTGGATTTAAGACGAATCCTGCGAGAATAGCCGTGGCGAAAAAAGAACCACACCAAGATCCGTCCAATAAAGACATGAAGACCATCGCTTAATGAAAGAAAATGCCCCCATGTCAGAATCAACCCTAGCCCTGGGCGATCCGCAATTGGCGATCCAATTGTTTGGACCTCAAGATACCCACTTGCGCAAAGTGCGCAATCAACTCGGGGTTGCAATCACCCATCGCAATGGGACGGTCAAAGTTGCCGGCCCGAGCCATTCGGTCGACATCGCTACGGGCATCCTCGAAAAGCTCAAAGAAAAGCTCATACGCGGCGGAGAGGTCCTGCCCGAGGAGATCGACGCGCTGCTCCATCAAGCGATGGTCCCTGCGACCAAAAACATCGCAATCGACCTGCGAGGTGAGTCCAAGGAAGTGGCGATCGGAAATACCGCCAGACGGGTCAAGCCACGGACTCAGGGACAAGCCTATTACATCGAAGCAATTCGCACACATGACCTGACACTCTGCTCAGGCCCGGCAGGCTGCGGAAAAACCTACTTGGCCGTCGCCACGGCCGTCGAAGCCTATCGCGCCAAAGCCATTCGGAAAATCGTATTGGTTCGTCCGGCGGTCGAAGCAGGTGAGAGTCTTGGCTACCTGCCAGGTGACCTCAAGGAAAAGCTCAATCCTTATCTGCGTCCACTGCTCGATGCGATCAATGAGATGGTGGATTTCGATCAAGTCAAATTCCTCATGGAACAAGAGGTCATCGAAGTCATCCCGTTGGCTTACATGAGAGGCAGGACGCTCAACCAAGCATTCATCATTTTGGATGAGGCTCAAAATGCAACGGTCGCTCAAATGAAGATGTTCCTTACCCGCATGGGTGAGGGCTCCAAGGTGGTTGTCTCCGGAGATACCTCCCAAGTCGATTTGCCCTCGGGGGTTACCAGTGGGCTTCGGGATGCGATTCAGCGACTGAGCGGCATCGATGGAGTATCCATCGTGCAACTTCAAGCCAACGACATTGTTCGCCATCCGTTGGTCCAACGTATCGTCGCGGCCTATGATCAGCCGCTTGCCGCAGCACCCCGGCCTCTCAAAAGGCCCGATCGGACCTGATAGGTTTGGAACCTATTCCTATGCAAAACTCTCCTAGAAAAAGCCGCAGCGAACGGGCTGCTTCCCTGAAAACCAGCCGATTTGACTGGCAGCGCTGGATCGACCAAGCAACAAGCCTGGACCTACTGACTAAGGCCTCGGTGCTCTTAGCTGCCGGTGTGCTTTTGTCGCTGGTCCTGCGAGGCTGGGAACCCCCATTCCCCTACCGAATCGGCTACGTCCCCCGACGCGCTATCCCGGCTCGGATCCCATTCCAGATCGAGGATGAAGTTCAGACCGATGGGCTTCGAGTCCAAGCGGCCCGTGAAGTTCTCTGCGTTTATGAAAACCGTAAAGAACCTTTGGTTCAATTGCGAGGTTCACTCCAAGATGCTCTTTTTGCACTTCGGGATCACCAAAACCAAGAAGACTTCTCCGAACTGCAACTGGCTAGCTTGGAACTCTTCGGATCCCAACCCGAAGGTTCAAGCACAATCGCTCTGGAGAAATCCGAACTGATCGATTGCATCAAAAAGACACTTGCAACCGACGCGGATCTTTCAAAGTTCGATTCAGCGATCCGCAAGATCTTCGATCCATGGGAAGAGTTCGGAATTCTCCATTCGCTTCGCCATGATCCGCAAAAGGGGAACCAGCGATTCATTAAAGTCTTTCAATTAGGGGATGACCAGCACAAACTCGACGTCGATGTTTCTCGAGTTCGAACTGCCGAAGTCCTGGTGACCCTTCGGGGGTCGCTCGAACGGGAATTCAAAAACCAATTCGGAGAAGGCTCTTCAGAATTGCTTGCGCAAATGGTCCATCGCTTCATCTCGGCCAAACTCCCGACCACTCTGACTTTCCGAGAGGACCTTAGCAATGTCGCTCGCATCGAAGCGGTCAACGCCGTCAAGCCGGCGATGGTATCCTACGAAACAACCTACGGTGCATTGGTCCCGATGGGGAAGTTGCTCGGCCCCAAAGAGATTCGGCTCCTGAGGACCGAGCACGAAGCGTTCGTTGAGCAAATGAGCATCGGTCAGAAAATCCAACGCCTTGCGGCCACCTGGGGACTTCTTGCGGCTGTTACTCTCTTGTGCGGATTTTTTATCCATCAGTCCCGCGATCGGTCTCCGATTACCAAGACCTCGAAATTGATCCGTTTGGTAGGCCTCGCCAGCATCGCGATCGTCGCCTCGGTTTTCGCCTCTCGCGACCCCTTTCACGTGGAGATCATCCCGGTGACCCTCTGCGCGATCACCGCAGCGCTAGTCTACGGCAGACCGACTGCACTGATGCTCCTAGCGGCAGTCTCTTTGGTCATCGCCTTCAGCACCGGAGGAGATCTCTCGGAATTCATCCTCACGTTCAGCGCAGCGGCAGGAGCAATTCTGCTGAGCGGTAGGATTCGTAATCGAACTAGACTGGTGTACGTAGGTTTTGGGGTGGCCCTGATCGTACTTGCAACCTGCTTAGGGCTCGGCGTCCTGACAGGCCAATCCCTGGAGTTTTCAAGCGATCCTTTTGGGAACGGTCAGTCGACATCGGTTCCCCTCTACGCAAGTCGCTTGATCGTTGAGGCTTTCAAGCAGTTTGCCTTCGTGGCCCTGTGCGGTCCTCTCATGGTTGGAATATTGCCATTCATCGAAAAACTTTTCGATATCGAGACCGATCTGAGTCTCCTGGAACTCGGAGACATGAGCCACGAGCTGTTGCGACAACTTGCGCAGCGTGCACCCGGAACTTATAACCATAGCATCTCGGTCGCTTCTCTTGCCGAGTCGGCCGCCGAAAGCATCGGTGCCCATGGCCTTTTGGTCCGAGTCGGGGCTTGCTTCCACGACATCGGGAAAATGTTCAAGCCCAATTACTTCGTCGAGAACCAGATGCCCGGAGCGAATCGGCACGATACGCTCCAGCCAGAACTGAGCACCCTAGTCATCATCGCACACGTCAAAGACGGCGCTGACTTGGCTCGGCAGCACAAAATTCCCCAGCGAATTATCGACTTTATCGAACAGCACCACGGCACAACACTCGTCGAGTACTTCTACCAACAGGCCATCAAAGAGAATGAAGGAAATGAAGACCTTGAGGAGGTTTCTGAAGTCACCTTCCGCTACCCCGGCCCAAAACCGCAAACCAAAGAAGCGGCCATTCTGATGATCGCAGATGCAGTCGAAAGCGCTACGCGAGCCCTCCGAGAACCCACCTCCTCACGCATCCAGCATCTAGTCGATCAAATCACCATGAAGAAATTGCTCGATGGTCAATTCGATGATTGCGAACTGACCTTGGTCGAAATCGCAACGATCAAGCAATCGTTGATCAAGAATCTCAATGCAATCCACCATGGACGGATCAAGTACCCCGAGCGTCAAACAGCAAGTTGATCTCTTAAGCACCAATATCCTTGATCCTTGAATTACCGCCCACAAAACTCTTTGGATCCATGACTCAAGAATCCCCGCCAATTGCTTGCTTTCCAGCCGAACCACTCAGCATCCGTTTGGATCGCCCTTTCCATCAACTCTCTTGGTTAGATAAGTCTCTGGTCATGGCCGAACTTTCTAGGCTCGCCTACGGTCCACCCGAGCTGATCTCTAAAGTGGTCTATGAAGCGGGCATCGACCAATGCGATTTTGTTCAGCAAGCCGGTTCCGAAGCCTATGTGTTCGGCACCAAATACGATTGCATGATCGTATCGCGTGGAACCGAACCGACCAAGCTTGAGGATATCGCCGCCGATGCCAAAGCCTGGACAGTCGCTTGCGATATCGGTCGAGTCCACAGCGGTTTCGATAGCCACGTGCAAATGCTTTGGCCCGATATCGAAAACCGACTCCGAGAAAACCAACGCCCAGTTTGGTTCGGTGGACACTCCTTAGGGGGCGCTATGGCCGCTGTCTGCGCCGTTCGGTGCAAACTCTCTCCAATTCCCTCCAACCCTCAAGCGATCTTTTCGTTCGGAGCACCTCGCGTCGGAAACCGACAATACGCATCCTTCCTCAAGATTCGACACTATCGATGGGTCAACAACAACGATATCGTCCCAAGGTTTCCACCAAGATTCTTGGGCTACCACCATATGGGACGAGAGATCTACGTCAACCGAAAAGGCAAAATCAGTCGAATCCACAACTGGCTCCGATTCCACGATCGTGTCCGTGGCTTCCTCTACGGACTCCGTCGAGGAAAAATTGACTACCTTTGCGACCACTCCATGCGCGAGTACGTCGCGATTGTTCGTCATCTTCATCAGACCGAAAAACAAGGCACTAGGATCCGAATCCCTAACTCGTTACGGTAATTACCCCGAAATAAGGTTACTTGCCCCCAAGCCTCGAGCCGGCATAGATCCGCGATGCGTTGTAGCGAGGAACCGCCATAGGACTCGGACGTAAATCAAATCCAATCGAGAGCTTGCTGTAATAAGCCAACTGCTCCTGCCGAGTCCCTTGGTACAACTCAGGGATTTTACGCTGATCGACCAAGTCCAAGAGCAAACGAGGCTGCGGAACCTTACCAAAATTTAAATCGAATTTCGATGTGTCGGCGATCTGGCCATCGGTGGAAAATCGCTCCATAACAGCCCGAATATCCGGAGCATATTCGAAACGATTGTTCGCATCGGCTGTTCCCAATTGCTCAAAACTACCAACAGTCACAATGCTCTGCTCGCGATCGTGGTACTGATAAGCCTCGTAACCTGCCGTTCGCAGCGCCTTCATGGCAATGTAAGCACGCTCGGCCGCTTGCTCCAAGGCACTTGCACCCTGTCCCTCTTGGTCTGCTGCTGACTTACCCCAAGATACAAACGCGCTGTCCCCACGAAAGGTTAAGACCCTCACGGTGTACTTTCGCTTGCAATCGATCAACGAATGTTCGTTGTAACCCGGTTGCCGATTCATGTCGTATACGAACTTCTCCAAATCCGGCGATTGAAAAAAATCCGCTGGGAGCAAAGGGTTACGGGTCATGAAAGCATGTTCCAGGGGGCCTTTTGGCTTATCCTTCGACAATCCACTCAACCACTTCTTGGCGCTCCGAACGCTGTCTTGCTTGGCCTGTTCGTCTGCCCCACCGCTTTTATCCGCTCCCTCAGGTTCCAGGCTCCGCGACTGATAAGTCTTGATCTTTTCCAAAGCTCCAGCGACCGATGGATGATCGATCGAATCGAATTCGCCCGCTAAAACCGCATAGCCGTTGACGACCCGCGAATCGCGGTATTTCATCACCTTTTGACTACCATCTTCACGATATCCAGAACCCAACACTTTCGTCGAGTAATCGAACTTCTTCTCCATGATGAATGTCGGTAATCCAAGGTCCCGCTGTATCTCTTTAGCAAGACTCGTCGCTTCGGCTTTGGATTTTTCACCCTCGAAGGAGTAAGCAAAAATCATCCACGGACCATGCTCGGCCTTGAGAATCGGAACCTCTTGGACTTCCTTGACGGCCCTTTTAAAAGGATTGCCTAGTGCCGACTGCGCGGATGCTTCCTGTGTGCATACCAATGCAATGATCACTAAAGCGATCCAGCGCCTGAGAAAATCAGAGAAGGGTTTGTGTATCATCGCAGACGTCCTTGCTTCGAAATAACGGCCATGCCTGCACCTATTTCCATGGCGCAGGACTCATTTCAATCTAGGGAATAGCAAGTCGAAGAGTCGACCGCCAGTGCTATTTTCCCAGTTTTCCAGCCGCCTTACGGAACGCTTCGAACTGCTCTCTCAGAGATTCAGGTGGACGCAACCTACCCCCCTCCTCCTGCATGCCTCGTATCCCATCGTTGCGGTCCTTAAGACGATTGATCTTGCGTCCCGTTCCCCCAAGCCCAAGGTTCCGGAGCGTTTCTTCAAGCTCTGCACGCTTGGCTGGATCCGATTTCGCTTGCTCTTTGGCCGCTTGCCATCGGTCGGCGAATTTCCGAAAATCCTCCGCATTCCAGTCCAACTTTTTGAGCAACTCCGGATCCGGTTGGTCTTTCTGCCGATCGATATACTCCAATAGCATGTCGGCTGCCTTGCTCGAATACACTTCGTTCGCTCGGTCCGCCCCGAACGTATCCGATTGGCCCCCTTTAGTAGCACTCGATCCACCCGCTTGAGGGGTTTTGCCGCTCGTATTCATGCCAGATCCCGCGCTGCTCGGAGCACTGGACTTCGGTGGCCCCTGCTTGTCTCCCTGCTCGTCGCCTGATCCTTGCCCATCTCCTTGTTCCTGATTTGGCATCGATTCAGGGCCCTGGTCCGGATTTCCATTGGACTTTTGCCCTTTCCCGTCCTTCCCTGATTCATCAGCCTTGTCAGAGCCAGACTTGTCAGTGCCAGCCTTGTCGGAGCCAGCCTTGTCGGAGCCAGCCTTGTCGGAGCCAGCCTTGTCGGAGCCAGCCTTGTCGGTGCCAGCCTTGTCGGAGCCAGCCTTGTCGGTGCCAGCCTTGTCGGTGCCAGCCTTGTCGGTGCCGGTCTTGTCGGTACCAGTCTTGTCAGTGCCAGTCTTGTCAGTGCCAGCCTTGTCAGTGCCAGCCTTGTCAGTGCCAGCCTTGTCGGTGCCGGTCTTGTCGGTGCCAGCCTTGTCGGTGCCAGCCTTGTCGGTGCCAGTCTTGTCGGTGCCAGTCTTGTCAGTGCCAGCCTTGTCGGTGCCGGTCTTGTCGGTGCCGGTCTTGTCGGTGCCGGTC
>JAJTEK010000180.1 GCA_021299695.1 Pirellula sp.
TCAGGATCCCTCGGTTCTGAACACTTCGTGGCCCGAGGACACCAGAGCTTTTTTGCAGCAGGCTAGGCTCGGGGAGCTTGCGGAATCCAAACCAGCAGCTCCGGCCCCAGCAACTCAGCCACCAGCAGCTCAGGCACCAGCAGCTCCGGCCCCAGCAGCTCCGGCACCAGCAACTCAGGCACCAGCGACTCAGCCACCAGCAACTCAGCCACCAGCAGCGAAAAACTCGCCGTCTAGGAAATTGGCCGACGGACCGGCTCGAGCCTCCGATAAGAAGCCGCACCCACCGCCTGCCCGCGGTATATCGCCTGCCCGCGTCACCTCGCCTGCCCGGGGCCCCTCGCCTGCCCGGGGCAAACCGCCTGCCCGGGGCAAACCGCCTGCAAGGGGTCCACCGAGTGAGCTTGGGGGGCTCAAGTCGAGGCGTAGGAAACGGGGTGCGGAGGTCTGGATCAGCCTTGGGGTCCACGTCGCTTTGTTGATGATCTTGGGATTATGCGTTGTTGTCCAAGTCCAGCGGACCGAGATCTTGAGCATTGTCGCCGGGACGGTCGAATCGGAGGAGGTGTTGATTGAAACGCCGATGGAATCGATTTCGGAACTTGAGGCGACCTCGACCGAGAGTCCAGCGATCAGCACACCCGAGACATCGAGCATGGCGATCGAAGTCAACACCGATTCGATTTCGGTGGACAAGGTCGACTTTGGGATCGAAGCCATCGGGGCTGTCAGTTCGATTTCCGAGCAGATGAGCAAGGCTGGAGCTAGTGGCTCGAAGTTGGTCGAGGGAGCTGAGTTTTTTGGGTCGAAGGCCACGGGCAATCGATTCGTTTATGTCGTCGATGCTTCGCCGAGCATGCGTCGCGATGGGGCATTCGAAGCGGCCAAGGAGGAGATTCTTAGGTCCTTGCGCTCGATGAAGCCCAAGCAGCGATTTGGCGTGATTTTTTTCGGCGGAGAGCTTATGCATTTGGAGTTCGAGCTCGGTCAAAAACCCGACGGTCCGGTCAATGCGACTCAGGAAAACATTGAAAAAGCTGTTGATTGGCTTCGGAAAGTGACGGTTCAAAAGGATGGTAGGCCACCGATCGATGCGATCGAATCCGCCTTGGAATTCCAGCCCGATGGCATTTTCCTACTGTTCGACGGCGATACGAAATTGGATAATTGGACGCAATCCGTGCGAGAACTGAACACATCCGACGGGTTTTTATCCGATGGGGGTACCCAGGTCCCGATCCATGTCATCCATTTCTTTCGAGAAGAATTCCAAGGAGCGATGCAGTTGTTGGCACACCAAAACGGTGGCACTTATCGCTTCGTTCCCAAGCCTAGTTTTCGCTTTGTTCCTTGAGCGAGGGTCGAACCTGGAATCATGAGTCGGGTCATAGATCGGATCATAGATCGAGTGGATCAAGTGGAACGCATGGAGCCAACAGAGCACATCGACCCGCCGGCCTCACAATCCTTCAATCCACAACCCCTGGATCTTGAATCCTCGGAGCCCGCGGAGCCATCGGTTAATCTAGTTCGGGTCAACACGTCGATCAGCGCGGTTCTACTGAGTCTCTGTGTGCATTTGGCGTTGCTTCTGTGCATGGCATTTGTCTTGATCGGAGTGGGAGGCAAAAACGGATCGGGAATATCTCTCCTGGTCGATTCGAGCGATGAGTCGCTCGAGGTGGAAATGACGCAATTGGATTTATCGAGTAGCCTGAAATCTGAGTCGGCTCAAGAGACCCAACCGGTAACGCCGACGGTCGAGTCCCAAGCGGTTGTTTCCGAGTTGACATCGATCGCAAGCAGCGCATCGGACATGGCCAACGAGCGCGGGGATCTGGTCGCCTCAGGACCGTCGGCCACGGGTGCTGAAGCGGCCGCAGCAGCTTTGGCCTCAGGATCGATATCGGAGTCCCCGAGTACCGGCGGCAACCAAGGCTACGGCGCATCGTTCTTCGGAACCTACGCTCCGGGGCAACGGTTTGTCTTTGTGATCGATAGTTCTTCGTCGATGCTCCAAGGGACACGCTGGCCAACCTTGAGGCGCGAGTTGACCCGCGCGATACGAGGGCTTTCGCCCGACCAAGAGTTCTTTGTGATCAGCTTCGATATCGGCGCTCATCCGATGTTCAACACGCTTCCCCCGATCGGAAAATTCCTCCCGCCGACCGACGAGAGCATCTACCGCCTCAACACATGGTTAAACGGCATCCAGCATCAAGGATCGACGTGTCCGGCTTCGAGCATCGGCATCGCCCTGCGATTGAAACCCGATGCGATCTTCCTGCTCTCCGATGGCGAGATTCAAGACGCGACCATCCAGGAACTCCGACTCCACAATCGAACCGAGTCCGAGCAAAGCAAACGCAAAGTCGCCGTCCCAATCCATACGGTTTTGTTGCACAGTCCTATCGGGGCCGGCCCTCTGAAGACCATCGCCGACGAAAACGATGGGGTCTTTACCCCGGTGAGTCAATTCGCGGGGCGCTGAGACTCCCTGTATACTTGATCCCCTTGATGACCTTCGCCCGTTTGACCAGCCCTACGATTCTCCGCGAGCCCGTCCAATGCATCCTGATTCCTCGACCGATCCTGTCCACCTCGAGCCCATAGCCACCGAGCAATTCAGGCCCAAGCGGTTTCGCAAGGTAGCCAAGCGAACCGCCATTGCAAGCTGCCTGCTGGTCTTCGGAACCAGCGCGTTTGGAACCTGGAAGATCCGATCCAGCTTGCCGAACCTCAACGCCCGTCAAGCCACCGCGCATGTCGAGCAATCGGTCAAGATTCACCGCGACGCTCAAGGAATACCGACGATCCATGCCAAATCCCGTTCGGATGCGGCCTACGCACTTGGCTTTGCGCATGCTCAGGACCGATTCTTTCAAATGGACTTGCTTCGACGCGTCCCTACCGGACGGCTTGCCGAATTGGTCGGGAAATCGGCCATTGGAGCCGACAAACGGTTTCGCAAACATCGATTCGCTTCGATGGCCGAGCAAGTCTACGCCAAAGTTGATATCGAACAAAAAGAGGTCTTGGACGCCTACACACGCGGGGCAAACGAAGGTTTGCAACGGCTCGACGATGAGCCCTTCGAGTATCAGGTGCTCCAAGCCACACCGGAACCGTGGAAGCCCACCGATTCGTTTTTGGTCATGATCACTATGCTCTGTGACCTTCAACCCATGGACGGTGGGCCCGAGCAAGCCTTAACGCTGCTCCACGAGAAAGTCCCTAAGGAGGTCTTTGAGTATCTCGTCCGCGGTGGTTCGCGCTGGGACGCAGCCTTGGACGAGACCAAAATCCCTATGCCCGCGATCCCCGGTCCTGAGATTTGGAGTTTAAGGGACACCCAAGCGTCGATTCGAGCTCCCATGGCGATGCGATCGGCCAACGAGAGCCAGCCTGAGTTGGGCCAGCCCGAGTTGGCCGAACTGGATCAAGCCCAACTGGCATGGTTGAACTGGACCCACCAGCTCGATGGCGAGTTCAAGGTCGGGAGCAACAACTGGGCAGTCAGCAGCAAAGTCGGCAAACCGGCCCAAGCCAATGGAGGAACCTCCCGAGCGATCCTGGCTTCGGACATGCACCTGGGGCTCCGAGTACCGACCGTCTGGTACCGAGCCGTGATGCAAACCCCCACTCGGAATCACCCGAACCGCACCCTTGTCGGAGTCACCCTGCCGGGTGCTCCGGTGATGGTCGAAGGCTCCAACGGTACGGTCGCTTGGGGATTTACCAACAGCACTGGGGATTTCGGGGATTTGATCGAGCTCAAGATGCTCTCGGAAAACCAGTATGCAACACCCCAGGGACCACGGAGTTTGGAGGCTTATACCGAGAAGATTTCCTATGGGAGCGGAGCCGAAGACTACACGTACGAATGGTCGATTTGGGGGCCGGTTGTCGAAGTCCGCGATAATCGTCGCTTCGTCCACAAGTGGATTGGGAACGATCCCGAGGCCTTCGATCTGAATATCCTGAAGATGGAGTCGGCATCGAGCGTCCAGGAGCTTGCGGATCTGGCCAACCGAGCTGGAATGCCGAACCAAAACGTGATGATGGTCGACGACCAGGGGAACATCGGCTGGACCATCTCAGGGAGGCTTCCGAAACGTCAGGGTAAACCGCAATGGGTCGCCGGTGACTGGTCGACCCAGGAAGCTTGGGTGGGCTATTACGCGCCGGAAGAATACCCCCGGGTAATGAACCCACCTTCGGGTCGCCTTTGGACGGCCAACAACCGAATCATGGGGGGCGATTACATGCAGAGTGTTGGCGATGGACGCTTTGATCCCGGGGCGCGGGCCAAGCAGATTCGGGACCGATTGTTCGAGAAGGAGCAGTTCGACGAAAAAGATCTTTTGGCGATCCAGCTCGATGACGAAGCTCGTATGATGAAGGTATGGCAAAAGTGGCTTCAGGAGACCATCGAAGCGAACCCCCAGACCAACCCCAAGACCATCAGCGAAGAATTTAGAACTTTCGCTAAAAAAGAAGAGCTTCGCGCCAGCACCGACTCGGTGACCTATCGGATTGTCCATGAGTTTCGCAATCAGGTTTTCTCGCGCATCTTCGGCTTCGACATCTCCAGACGTGGGACCATCGATCCGAGGAATCGAGGGCTTGCCAAAAGACTCGGGGTTCAACGGACCATCCCTGTTTCCTACGAGGACGTCGCCGAGGAGCTCATCGAGCAAAAGCCCCAGCATTGGCTCCCCGAGGAGTTCGGCTCCTGGGACGAATTGCTCACCGATGCGGCCTTAGCAACCCAAGAAGAGCTGACCAAGGATCAACCCTTGGCAGAGGCGACCTGGGGCAAACGGAATCGGGCGGCGATCAAGCATCCCTTGTCGATGGCCGTGCCTGCACTGGGTGGATTTTTGGATATGCCCGAGGTCGAGTTGCCTGGCGATAGCCATTTGCCGCGTGTTCAAAGTCCTTCCGGGGGAGCCTCCCAACGCTTGGTCGTCAGTCCTGGTTTTGAAGACATTGGGATCTACCACCAACCCGGCGGTGCCTCAGGTCACCCGCTTTCCCCCTATTACCGTGCTGGGTTCGACGATTGGGCCAATGGCCAAGCATCGGCGTTGATGCCCGGTCCTGCTGTCCATACGATCGAGATCACCCCGAAATAGCTTTCAGGGCGCTTGGCCGCAAGTTCCGATCGGCGACTCGGTCGGCAAAGAACTGCGCTTCGCTCTGGAAGAACTCTCCGACGTCTTGGTCGTTGATCAGAAGAACATCGTAGTACAGCGCGTCGGTCAGAAGCTGATAGAAAAACAGGTTCTTGATCGCCGAGAGTTCTTTCAGATCGTACTTACCCATGAAATCCCCAAGGTTGCTGTAGAGCAAGCAGCAACCGTAGCCTGCTTGATGGAAACGCTCGAGGGTTTCGGTGGCCTGTTCGATGAACATTGCGTTGCCAAACGGAGCGCATTCAAAAAGGACCACCGGGCGATTCTCTGAAATGAACCCCTTGGCACCCGCCAAAATCTTGAAGTCATGACCATCGGTATCGACTTTTAAGATATTGGCGTGTTTGGCAAAGCCGTCGTCTTTGACGATGTCATCGAGCGATCGGCTGCGCAGGGCAAGTCCATCGGTCGAGGGGATCAGCGAGGCAGTTCCATTTTTCTCTTCGAGCCTGTAGGTTCCTTCGAGACTCTCCGAGGAGCACAGATCGCTGATGACCCTGACATTGGGATTCGCACCCCAGTTGGCGATGAGGAATTTGCGAAAATTCGGGTCCGGTTCAATGGCCAAGAATTGATCTTCAGGGCCTGTATAGAACGCAGCGATCGTGTCGCCGATGTTGGCTCCGACGTCGATCAGCCTGACATGCCCAGACTTGCGCTTGATGAACTGAGCGATGCGTTGCGGGAGACGATCGTAACAGGGGTGGTCATGGAAATAGATCGGCAGGCTGTGGGACAATCGCATCGAGAGCAAGCGTCCATGGACTTGCATCGAGCAGGTCGGATCGCCCAGGAGATGGATCAGGATTTTCCGGGGCAGCGACCAGAATCTCCGGGCCAAACCTCCCGATTGAAGGTACTGTCGGTAGACGAAGCTGGCGATGCGCATCGGAATTCCCTTCCTGTCGATCCAATAACTGGTATTACTCGTGCTCTTACTCTTACTCGTACTCGTACTCGTACTCGTGCTCGTGCTCGTGCTCGTGCTCGTGCTCGTGCTCTCGTGCTTTGGTCTTTAGTCTTTAGTCTTTAGTCTTTAGTCTTCGGTCTTCGGTCTTTAGTCTTCGTGCTAGGCTGGTTCCCTATCAAGCGTTAGCCCTGTCAAGCATTGGCCCGGCGATGTCTTGCTTCATCGCTGCGAAGCGATTTTTGAGTGTTTCTTTGGCCGCCTCGAGTGCGCCTGGGATCCTCTCGTCGAGCCCTTCGTGACCGAAGAGATAAAACTTGATCTTCGGCTCGGTTCCCGAAGGACGCACTGCGATGGCATTTCGGCTTGGACTCCCATCGCGGCTTGCCAACTCAAGCATGAGCATATTGCTTTTGGGAGCCTGCATCGTTTCGGAGTGGCCCTGGCTGGTCCGACGTACCAACGACCCGTAGTCGCGGACGGCCAAGACCTCGAGGCCTCCGATCGACTTCGGTGGGTCGGTACGAAGTCCATCCATGAGCCGTTTCATGTTGGCCATCCCCTGGCTGCCTTCCATTTGCACGTTGATCAAGTCCTCGAGGTAGACACCGTGTTCGAGCATCAATTCGTCGAGCCGCTCATGAAGCGTCTTGCCGGCCGCTTTGAGGTCGGCTGAAAGCTGAGCCATCAGAAGGCAGGCCACGGCCCCGTCTTTGTCTCGTGCGTAGGTGCCGATCAGATAGCCGTGGGATTCCTCGGTTCCAAAGACGAAACCTTCGGGTCCGCAAGCGTCGATCAGACCTGCGATCCATTTGAAGCCCACGTGAATGTTTCCCTCGCAACGGACACCTTGCGATTCGGCGACGCATCGCGTGAGTTCAGAGGTGACCAGGGTTTTGATCACATAAGCATCTTTAGGAAGATCCCCAGCTTGCTTGCGTTTGGAGATGACGTAGTCGGTCAGGAGCACGCCGAGTTGGTTGCCGTTGATCGTAGCCCAAGGGCTATCGGGTTGGAGGCTTATCGGGCAGGAGCACCCCATCCGATCGCAATCCGGATCGGTGGCCAAGGCGATATCGGCCTGGATGCTCTTGGCGTATTGGACGATGGCGTCGAAGACGGCTGGGTTTTCCGGGTTGCTCACGTGTCCGGGTACATTCGGGAAATCACCGTCGGGGGTCGCATGGGGACCGTACTCAAAAACTTGAGAAAAACCCGCCGCTCGGAGCAGTTGCGGAACGACAAATCCTCCGACACCATGCAGGGGAGAGTAGACGATTTTGGCATCGCGAGAGCCGGCCCAAGCGAACTTCAGGGCGGCACTTTGGAATTTTTCATCGATCTCCTGCGTGACAAACCTAACCTTGCCTTCCGCGACGGCTTGATCAAAATCCACGCGATGGATTTGCTCGACCTGCATGACCCCGTCGATGATCTTCTCGTCATGGGGGGGTAGCACCTGCCCACCGGTCGACCAGTAGACTTTCACGGCATTGTCGCTCGGTGGGTTGTGCGATGCGGTCACCATGATTCCGCAACTGCATTGGAAGTTTCTAACGGCGTAGGAGAGCTGAGGCGTCGCCCGGTATCCATCGAGGAACACGACGTCAAACCCGTTGGCCACCATGATCGAAGCGCACAGTTCGGCGAAATGGCGAGAGCGGTGCCTTGTATCGTAAGCGATCGCGCAGGAGAGTCGGCCCGGATTCGGTTGGCTCAAAATGTAGTCGGCAAGCCCCTGGGCGCTCTCACCGATGGTTCGATCGTTGATCGCATTCGAGCCGATGGGGTACATCCTGCCTCGTCTTCCCCCGGTTCCAAAGGGGATGACCGTCCAGAAAACATCGTCGAGTTTCTTCCAATCTTGACGCTCGATGTGAGCGATCAACTCACCTCGGTATTCGAGGTATCTGGGTTGAGATAGCCAATCGGCGATATTTTTGGCCGCCGCTGGAGTAATTTTTCCTTGGGCCTGGGCAGACTCAACGGCGGTCAAATAGGGGTCCATAGACTGGTTCTCAGTAGCTAGACTAATGGAAATGGCGGTTGGATCCGGGGCTTCGCCGAGCGGATCGAAAGCGAAAATGTCGCTTAAATCCCTGCAAACGTCAACGGCGGAATAGATTTCCCAATCAGCATTCTCGGGGGGCGACTAGGTGGGAAAGGTCGGGTTCTAACGGCACGATAACGCCGACTTTGCCGTGTAGCGGTTTAATTGTGGGACGCTCTGGAACTTTACGCCGACGAAGGGAATCATACGTCTCGGTCTGTTTTGTTGACAGCCAAGACCCTCCAACTAGGATGGAGGCCGCCTTTCGACGGCAAATGCCGTGTGATCGGATCTGCTGGTGGCGGTCCCCCCCGTGTGGTGAGAGCGTTGCGGCGTCGAGGGCGTAGTGACAATTCCTTATCGTTCCTCAGTCGGGGATCCCATAGTGAAGTCGAACAAGCCAACTACTCAGAAGAATCAATCGAACAAGCGGGCTTTGAAAAAGGCGCCGAAACGGGCTCGCCTGTTTGAGCTTCTGGAACGTCGGGAGCTCATGGCCGGTGACTTCTCTCCTTCGGTGGAGAGTCTCCTTTCGCGGATGTACTTCAGGAATGAAGAGGCCTACACCCGTGCCGGAACGGTCATGTCGGGTGGTGGCTCTGGCAGCACCGGGGGTACCGGCGGAATCGGCTCGGGCGAAACCAACAACCCGCTCCGACGAAGATTACTTCGCGATGGACCTGAGGAAGGGAGATATCCTCGACACGCGATTGGTGGGGGTTCCTGGCACGCGACCTACGCTGGCACTACTAGACGCCAGCTCCCAGGAGCTTCATTTCGCACAAGGCCGGTTCCTTGGCGGGACCGCATTTCCTCCTTCGTCGCCGCTGTATAAAGACGGTCTGACGACCTTGCCCTATGTGATCGCCACGAGCGGTCGTTACTATTTAAGAGTTGCCGATGGTATTGGCTCTTACGTCTTGAATCTTCGAGTCCAGCGCTCGACATTTGAAGCCGAACCGATTGGCACCCAGCAAACGTTGTACATCGATTTCGATGGCGCGCTGACCCGAGCTGAAACATTGAACTTGACGGACACGATGGCACGAGTCGAGCAAAAGTTGCGCACATCGCTTGCGGCTCGCTCGAACAACGGATTCTACGGGGCTACAGGCAACCCGGGCGAATTCAATGTTCGACTCGTTTCAAGCTTCGATTCGCCGGATCTTTGGGGTCAGACGAACGTCTCGAGAGTGCTCGTCGGAGGCACGCAAACGGAGATCGGTCTCGATCCGGCATCCGGGCTTTTGGGAATCGCTCAGTCGGTCGACGTGGGGAACTTCTCCCGCGAGGAAAGCGGTCTGGTGATGGTCGATATCCTGATCGCCGACTCGATGGATCCTGCATTGGTTCCCATCGCCGGAAAC
>JAJTEK010000181.1 GCA_021299695.1 Pirellula sp.
CCAGCGCCAATGCAGCACCCACCCCGGCGAGTGACGGAAAACATGTCGTCGCATTTTTTAGCTCCAACGATATCGCTTGTACGGACCTGCAAGGTAACCTGCTGTGGTACCGTTCGCTAGCGAGCGATTTCCCTAAGGCGGGGAACGATGTAGGCATGAGCGCCTCGCCGGCGATTGTCGACGGGGTGGTGGTCGTGCAGGTCGAATGCCAAGGAGACTCTTTCGCCTTGGGGATGAACGTTCAAGACGGCACAACAGCGTGGAAGCAGGAGCGTCCTCGCAAAGCCAACCATACTTCGCCTACCCCGGTGGTCCTACCGAGCGGCAAATCGGCTTTGATCATGCAATCGAGCCAGGATTTAGTGGCCGTCAATCCTGCCGATGGCACGCAGATGTGGAAAATCGACATGTCGTGTGCGACGACCCCTTCGGCAACGGTAGCCAACGGCAGGCTGATCGTTCCTTCCGGGGGATTGACCGCCTTGGATCTGTCCAGCGCTGGGGCTCCGAGCAAACTTTGGTTTGAAAACAAACTCAACCCCAACGCGTGTTCGCCACTGGTCGACAACGACAAAGTCTACGTCGTCAACCGAACGATCCTGGTCTGTGGAGATCTGTTCACTGGAAAAGTTCTTTGGCAACTTCGAATCCCCGATGCGAGCCAGATTTGGTCCTCGCCGGTGATCGCCGGAAATAGGTTGTACCTTTTCTCAATGGACGGGACTTGTGCGGTCGTAGCCCTCGATGGTCAAGAAGGAAAGATCGAGCAGACCAATAAACTCGGAGACGAAGTGTTAGGCTCACCTGCGGTTTCTGGAAATGCGATGTATGTTCGCGGAGCTCAAAATCTTTGGAAAATCTCCTCGCCGTGACATCGCACACTTTCCAAGGATCCAGTCCTCGGGCTGTGTCTGTACCGATCGTTCAGTGCCCCATCGAGGGAAACATCCGTGTTCCGGGTTCGAAAAGTTTGACCAACCGAGCAGTGCTCTGCGCTGCGATGGCTCGCGGACGCTCGGTCTTGACCGGAGTGCTCGATAGCGAAGACACCCAAGTGATGGTCGATGCTTGGAAGCAACTCGGCTTGAGAATCGACTGGGATCGAGATCGATCCGAATTGGTTCTAGAGGGTTGCGGCGGACAACCACCGATCAACCAAGGGAGTTTATTCATCGCTAATAGCGGAACCTCGATCCGGTTCCTCACTGCGGCTTTGGCTGCCACCGAGGGCAAGTACCTGCTCGATGGAGTGCCACGGATGCGCGAGCGCCCGATCGGCGACTTGATCCGTGGCTGGGGAGCAGACGTAGTGAGCCAAAATCCGAGCAATCCCGAGTGCCCACCGGTGTTGCTCCATGCCCACGGCTTACGCGGTGGGGCATCGACTGTCCGAGGGGATGTATCTAGCCAATTCCTCAGCGGCATGCTGATGGCAGCACCCTATTGCCAAGAGGATGTGCACTTGGCTGTCGAAGGCGCCTTGGTGTCTAAACCTTACGTCGATATGACGCTCGCGGTGATGGAACGCTTTGGGGTCCAAGTTTTGCGGCAACTCGGTCCGAAGGAGGCCGAGCATGTCTATCAGATCGCTTCGGGGCAGAGCTACCAAGGGATCCATTATGCGATCGAACCAGACGCATCGGCAGCGAGCTATTTTTGGGCCGCTGCTGCGATCACCGGAGGACGCGTGCGCGTCGAGGGTCTAGGTTTGGACGCCCTCCAAGGGGACGTAGCATTCGTAAAAGTACTCGAAAAGATGGGCTCGAAGGTCGTTTTTGGCCAAGAGTCCAACGGGGAAGCTTGGATAGAAGTTTCAGGTCGCGCAAGCCACGGGATCGACATCGACATGTCGGATATCAGCGATACGGTCCAGACCTTAGCGGCCGTTGCACTTTTTGCCCAGGGCCCTACAAGGGTCCGCGGCGTTGCACACAACCGACACAAGGAAACCGATCGTATCGGAGATTTGGTCCAAGAGATACGCGGGCTCGGGGCAGAGGCTCAAGAACACGACGACGGCTTGACGATCTATCCTAGAGAGCTTCGAGGGTGCGAAATCCAAACGTACCGCGATCATCGCATGGCGATGAGCTTCGCCTTGGTGGCGATGAAGGTCCCCGACTGCTTGGTGTTGGATCCTCGGTGCACGGAGAAAACCTACCCGAGGTACTTCGAGGATTTGGGTAGAATGATCGGCAGCCCACCGAAATACTTGTAGCACCAAAGTTTGCATCCACTTACCTGAATTCGCTGCATGACTACCACTGCTCCAAGCCGCCAAGTGTCCCTTGCCGAGAAGGTCTACCAGCGATGCCTAAACATCGATTGCGCAGCGACGTACGACGTCGGTGAGGTGCGAACAAAGTGCGGCGTATGCGGAGACTTATTGGACGTCGCCTACGATTGGTCGCGATTGCCGGTCCCCAAGCGGTTGTCGGACCTGGAGGCCATGTGGTCAAGGCGGCATGAGCCTTTAAGGTTCAGTGGGGTTTGGCGATTCCATGAACTGCTCCCGTTTGCACCTCCCGAGCGGGTCATCACCGTGGGCGAGGGGCAAACGCTTTTGCAGCAAGCCGATTTCGTATCGCGTTATGTAGGGTTGAGACCTGGCCAGTTGTATTTGCAGTACGAGGGGATGAATCCATCGGGTTCCTTCAAGGATAACGGAATGTGTGCTGCCTTTACCCATGCGCACATGGTAGGGGCTAAGCGGGCCGCATGCGCCTCGACAGGCAACACCAGCGCGTCGCTTGCCATGTACTGCGCGGTGACGCAATTGATGCGAGCGATTATTTTCATCGGTTCAGGGAAAATCTCCTATGGCAAGCTCTCCCAAGCTTTGGAGTACGGAGCCTTGACGGTTCAGATCGCTGGCGATTTCGACGACGCGATGGCAAGAGTCCAGGAAATCTCCAAAGCGCTCGGCATCTACTTGGTCAACAGCGTCAATCCTTTTCGCCTCGAGGGTCAAAAGACCGTCATGTTCCGGGTGCTAGAGGCCTTGCGTTGGGAGGTACCCGATTGGATCGTCGTTCCAGGGGGGAATCTGGGCAACAGCAGCGCGTTCGGAAAAGCATTCATCGAGCTCAAGGAACTAGGATTGATTTCCAAGGTGCCGAGATTGGCAGTGATCAACGCAGCGGGGGCCGACACGCTCGATGTGCTCTATAACCAAAGAAACTTGCGCTGGAATCGCGGACGACCCCGGATGGAGACAGCGTGTTGGTACTACGATGAGCTCGATCGGAGCAAAACCAAAGCCGATACGATTGCAAGCGCCATCGAGATCAATCGTCCAGTGAACTTGAAAAAATGCTTGCGGGCCTTGGACGTCTGCGATGGGGTTGTCCGCAAGGTGAGCGATCAAGAGATTCTCGATGCGAAGGCACAGGTCGGAGCAGGTGGGATCGGTTGCGAGCCGGCCAGCGCCGCGAGCGTCGCGGGCGCAAAGCTACTGAGGCAACAAGGTGTCATCGGCTATGAAGACCGCGTCGTGTGCATTTTGACCGGCCATCAACTCAAAGACCCCACGGCCACGGTCGCTTACCATACGACCGACCAGGATAAGTTTGAGGAGGTCCTCGGCAGTCGTGGTGTTACGCGTGCTTCGTTTGCAAATCGTGCGATCGCCGTCCCGAACGATGTCGAAGCGATCATCAAAGCGATTCAGTTGTATTCCTAGCGGTCTTCCAGGGTCCTACAGAACAACACGATACAACGGTACGTAACCCCGAGAAGTCAGAACGATGAGATCCTTTAAAGCCGTCGTATTGTTCTTGTCTTTATCCGCTGGTACTTGCGCGTCCTTCGCGGCCGATACGCCAGAACAGCCAACTCCGACAAAATCGGATGTCTCCTACGGACCTGATGCAAGAAATGTACTCGACTTTTGGGACGCAACCGGCGATGGCCCACGTCCACTGCTAATTTACATTCACGGAGGCGGTTGGCTTACCGGGGACAAGAGCAAAAAGGGGCCGGCTTTCCAGCCGTTTCTTGACAGGGGAATTTCCATTGCCGCGATCAACTACCGATTGACTCCTGGAAATCCTTTGCCTGCCCCGGTCTACGATGCGGCACGAGCCATCCAGTTTCTTCGTTCGAAGGCAAATCACTGGAACATTGATACGAAACATATCGCTTTGACCGGACCAAGTGCGGGGGGGTGCACAGCGATGTGGCTGTTACTGCATGATGACATTGCTGACCCAAAAGCGACGGATCCTGTTTTGCGCGAATCTACGCGTGTCTGTGCTGCCTCGGTGTTGGTCGCTCAGACCTCCATTGACCCTGAGGTCATTGAAGGCTGGTTAGGTCCAAATGTTCTCAAGCATCCCATGATCGCCGGTGCGGTAGGCGAAAGAGAAATTTCAGAAGTGATGAAGAAACATGACCTAGCCCATGATCTCTATGTCGAGTTTTCACCCATCAATCATCTCGACTCCAACGATCCTCCCTTGTTCATGACCTGCAGCGCCGAGATGGATCTTCCATCAAGGGACTCCAGCCACGGAATCCATCATCCGGTTTACGGCGTAAAGCTCAAGGAGAAATCCGACCGAGTTGGGCACGATTGCCATCTGGTGATCCCTGGCTATTCGGAATCCAAGAAGTACTCTGATGGCAACGACTTTCTCTTTCAGATGCTACTGTCAAAGTAGAACAGACCGTTGTGTCTCGATTTTATGAAGCTCCAATTGCAATTGCCGAGCAATCCTATGCACCGAGATGGTGCTCAACGCATCCAAGGTAGGAATTGCTGTGGGGATTTGACGATTACGGCTGCAGATCGACCAATTTCAAGTTCGAATTGGTCGAATGGAGAGGATCTGAAAAAACTCTTAATTGTTACCTATCTACGATGAACGCCAATCAAAAATTTTCAATCCGTGTAGAACCATTGAAATTCACATGAAACTACTTTCTCTGCTGGAATCGCCTTCGGACTGAATTTAAGCCGGCGAACGAGAGGAGTCCAAGGCTGAGTATTGCCGTGCTGGGTTCGGGAACAGCCGATGGTGGCGCGTTGTCCCCGAGGCGGATCATGTAGTTATCGATTCCGCTTTCAGTCGCCTTGAGCACCCCGGTAGATCCATGAGAGGTTGCGTTGTCGTAACCAAAAATGATTTCACCACCGGTTGCGGAGAAATTCGGGTGGAAGCCTGGCATTCCAAGGCCTGTTGTGGGATTGATCCGAAGGAACTGAGAGGCTTGGAGTGTGTCAGCGATTGAGATCCACTGCTTGTTGTCGCTTGTTCTAACAGCAACAACAGGAGCAGTGTAGTAATAGCCGTCTTGGTATAGTAGCATGGCGTAGCCGACAGCAGCTTGTTGTGACGGGGCTGGTATAGGAGCCGGATTGAAGTAGTTGGTCATGATCAAGTTAAACGAGTAATCGATCGTAGTAAACGCACCTTGCGTAGAAGGATTCCACTTAAAGCCATTGCTACCGCTTCTTAGGTGCGCTACACGCATTAGGCCACCTGCTGGAAATGTCAGAAGAACCTGCCGGTAACTCCCAGGAGCTCCGCCGCTTGCAATCGTTGTCGTCACAAAACTTGCTCCTTGATTCGCCGTAGCATCCGCGTACTTAGTGGAAGTCCAATCCGATGCGACGAAATCCGAATCTTGGAAAATAACCGCAGCACATAGCACGGAAGTGTGGCTTAATTGCCAAACGGAGGAAATTATCATAGCTAGAAAGAACACAATCGTTCGACGAACAACACTTCTTTGAGAATCCATGGCATGGCCTCTTTGTTTAAGACGAATTGGTAACAGTCCACAGGGGGCAAGTACCCTAATGCACTTATCGATGGTCTCCTCGTTTTAATTTAATACGAATCAAGTTTGAATTCGATTCGAAATCGATTGACGGATATTTAAGACGGTTGTGCTAATCGCGATGAGAGCTACAGACGTAAGTGATTGAGTTGTATTAGACCGATATGTCTTGTTGGGGAAAATGTAAGGAGTTCGATGGGTGAAATGCGGTGCCGAAGGATCTCTAGGTGATCATCAATGCAATCCCATTGTATTCTTAGCGGCAGTAGGCGATCCAACGGCACTACTACCAAGTGCGGCCACCCAAAAAGGGCATGGCCATTACTAGGTCAACAAGAAGAGCCTAGGCCGACCAGACCAACGGGCGCTTGCCAAGCCGACCTAGTACTATTGAAAATTGCATTCCGTGGGTTTGTGGGTCTGGCCTCATTAACCAAATAAAGGCTCGATCGCGCGGCCTTCGTCCAGAAGATGATACGGGCGGCCTTGGGAATCGGTCGCTTGGAGGTTTTCGACTCCCACTGCCCGGTAAACGGTTTTGGCGATATCAGCAGGAGTCACGGGGTTCTCTGCTGGGTACTCGGCGTACCGGTCGGTGGTACCAAAAGTCATCCCGCCACGGATTCCACCCCCTGCCATCAAAACGCTTTGGCAGTGGGTCCAGTGATCGCGTCCCGCGCCGTTGGTACCTCCGGATCGAGGATCTCCTATTTTAGGCTTACGCCCCATCTCACTGGTGACCAACACCAACGTTTGATCTAGCAAGCCGCGCTGCTGAAGATCGATCAATAGTCCAGAAAATGCTTGGTCGAACTCCGGCAGCAAATGCTTTTTTAAGCATTCAAAGTTATTGCCGTGGGTATCCCAAGCCCCCTCGCTCTTGCAAGCATCGGCGATCGCTTCGTTCTCTCGCCAAAAAACACTGATGAAGGGGACTTGGGCCTCGACCAATCGTCTTGCGAGCAGCAGGCTCATGGCGTTGACACTTGTACCGTAAAGCTGTCGGGTCGCCTCGGTTTCGCTCGATAGATCAAACGCCTGGGTCGCTTGGGACGAGACGAGCAGATTCAAGGTCCTTTCCTGGTGCTTTTTCCAATTCGACTCGTCGGCCGTGCGCTCAAGATCCCGCTTGGCTTGATTGAAGCGTCCTAGAAGTTCCTTGCGAGACTGCAGGAGCTCGGCCGATGTGCCACCTGCAAGTGCCAGCGACGGAGCTTGGAATTGCAATGGCTTCTCAAGTGACCCGTCAACAAACAAAGGATCGAACTCAACACCCAACCTCGCTGCGAATTGACCAGGTCGCGTGTAGGGCGCCTTGCTGGGCTTATGGGGCAAGCTGATCGTATTGGGAAGCGATGAACGCGAGGGTACCTTGTTGGCGACCACGCAGGCCATCGAGGGCCAATCGTCCGCATAGGGACGGCGGTCGTTTCCGAGCGACAAAAACGTCGGGTCAGGAACGTGACCGGTCAGGTTGTAATAATAACCAGCATGATGGTCGTTGGTGCTGACGCTTGCCCCTACCGAGCGCACGATCGCTAGGCGATGGGCCTGATTGGCTAGCTTGGGCAGATGTTCGCAAAGCCGTATTTCCGGAGCCGAAGTAGCGATGGACGCAAACGGACCACGGTATTCGACGGGTGCATCGGGCTTCATATCCCAAGTATCGATATG
>JAJTEK010000182.1 GCA_021299695.1 Pirellula sp.
GGCCTAAAGGCCGATCTGGCGACCGTTCGGGTAAAAAGACAGCCACACGATTCAAGCTCTCCCACAAACGCTCCTAAGAGGTTTAGGGGGGAAATACGATCTGCGTGGCTGCGTCACAAAATCGCTGCAGGCGACTCGGCAACATAGACCTTCTAAGCCTCTCAGAGAAGCTCGGATTGGTCAACTAGCACATACTAGGGGGATGGGGGGTGAGGGTGGAAAGAGCCCTGAACTAGCGATTCACACTGAGTCACAAACTCTGCCGTTCGGTGCAAACAGCCATCAATTACGAAGCAACCGCTTCGTTGCTCTCTTGGAGTCGCTTCTTGCGCCATTGACGCAGTGCCGTGCCACCCATGAGCAGCGCCACGACAGCACCGCTCGCTGGCTCAGGTACTGGTGCGTTGGCAGGTGTTTGGATCGCAGCACCAGTATCCTCGTAAGCCGCACTGACCAATTTGAACGTGTTGGTCGACGCCGTCCAAAGGACTTCGATGTAGCCGTAGTAGTTAACTCCGTTGACTAGGTCGGTTTTGAACCCAATAAATGAGTTTGGACCAAAGTCACCAACGGTCCTGGTTGGATTCTTGAACACGGATTTGTTGTATGACGGGGTAAAGTCGTCGAAACTTGAATCGATCCACTCACCCGGTCCAAATTTAATTGGGGTTTCCGCGTCACCACCACCAGTGGAGGTTACTGCCACTCCAGCACCTGTGGTGCCGTTTATCCCAAGCCCAAAAAACCCATTGTAATTGTTTGACGCAATAAGCGTGGAATTTGGAATAAAGTAATAATTGCGCTGGAATCCATTTGGAAGGCCCATATTATCCCCGGTATATCCCGTCAAATCGATCGAGACCACAGCGGCTTGGGGGGATGTTCCTAGCCCGATCGCGCTAACGCCCGTGGCCATGTAAGCAGCCAAACGTGCCCGTCGTGCAGCAACACCGTTAGATTTCCTTGAGATCTTCATTCTAAACCCTCGTTTCTTGAAAAATCCGTCCCGCCATCCTTGGTCTGAAATGCCAACAACTCCCACGATGTGAGAGCACCTCCACGTATTACCAAGAATGCAAAAGCAATCCGCATCGGTTCCCGTTGCCAAGAATTTTTCATGGAACTACACTTGAGCTACAGAAGAACGCCAAGGGATCGACATCTTCATCGCTACAGGTTGCATCGATGCAGCAAGAACCAGGTTCGATTACCCATTGGCTAAGCAAACTCCAGGCCGGCCAATCCGAGGCCGCAGAACCCATCTGGATACGCTACCAAGCGAAACTGGTGTCCATCGCCACGCAGCAACTCGCCGAAAACCCCGATCGTTCGGTCGATGGGGAGGATCTTGTCCAGAGCTCCTTTGGAAACGTCTGCTTGGCGGTCCAAAATGGCAAGTATCCGGACATCGACAACCGCGAGGATCTTTGGGGACTGCTCTACATTGCGACCGTAAACAGGGTCCGAGAGCATTACCGTGAACTCAGGGCCCTTAAGCGGTCCCAGATTTCGTCGACTCAGGCCATCGATCCATCAATCCTCGCAGACCTACAAACTCCCTTTGCAGAAGCGCAAATGGCCGACCTGCTAGAGTACCTGCTGAGTCGATTGGACTCGGAGGACCCAAGCCACTTGCTACGTCAAATTGCCTTGCTCTATCTCGACGATCATTCCGCCAGTTCGATCGCTAAGATACTCCGCAAAAGAAAGACGAGCGTTCTGTTAAGTCTGCGATTGATCCGAAGCATCTGGCAAGAGTACCAAGACTCATGATTACCCCGCGACCTGAAAAAGGTCCGCAGAATGAGACGAATGAAGGTGTTGAGTCGCAACTATGGCGTCGTGTTCTGGCGATCGCCAACACGTACGAGGAATCCTGGTACCAAGACCGATCGATCGATCCGGTCGCGTTTGCGAAACGCCATCCGGAAATCCCTCATGACATCCTGAGCCAGGAGCTAAGGCGACTTCGTGATGAACTGGTTAGTGACCATCCTGAATCCGTAGCACCCACACAGGCCGCTCATCGTTTTTCGATCATCGAAACGCTACGGTCCGGTGGAATGGGGGTAGTTTATCTTGCTTATGATCACGATTGCAATCGCCAAGTTGCGGTCAAGAAAATCCGTCCGGAATTTCGAAACGATCCGCTTGTGGTACGGCGCTTCCATACCGAAGCGGAGTTGACCGCAGGGTTGGAGCACCCCGGGATTATCCCAATCTACGCCAGAGGGGTAGATTCCAAAGGGGAAGACTTTTATGCCATGCGATTGATCCGCCAGGATGGTGCAAGCACCTTAGCGATGGCGATCCATGAATTCCATGAATCATAATGACCTTTCCCTGGATCGGTATCGCAAAGCACTCGCGATGTATCATCAAGCAACCGAGGGACAGATCAAGAGTCCTAGGCTAGCCTACCAAAAAGTGGAGTTGGAAATGCATCTGCTGCAGTTGCATTACCTACTCGGGACCGAGGACCAGGCCGAGTCTATTTTTCAGAGGGCATTGGAGGCAGGCCAGTGGCTCAAAGCAGTGACACAACCCGAAAGTCAAGAACTCACTTCGGCGATCCAGCAGTTGCTGCGTGGCATCGATGCGATGCGAATTGCCGACGATTTGGATCTGGCAAACAAGTCAGAGGCGAATCTGAAATCAGTTGGTCTGTGGCTAGCACGCTGATCTAAGCGTCTCGGGATTTTCCATTTCGCCCGACGCGCAAGCGGCGTCGGTGCTCCAACATGGTAGAGCCATTGTCCCCAATGGCTCTGCTCGACGCGCATGTGGCGAGGTGTTTTGGTTTTTTGTTGTTTGTCTTGCTTTGTGGCGGTGGCTTCGGGCGCCGATCGATTGAGGACTACTTAGGAATCATTTGGTGGGAGCTTCCCAAACGGGTGAAAACTCTCCTACGGGGTGAACCAGTTGATTGACAGAGCGATCGAGCATGATGAGCGATGGGCCATCGTCTGGGTACTTTTGGACCAGTTCTCCGAATAGTTTTGCCGCTTGACGGAATTGTTGATCTGATTCAAAAAGCGCAAGTCCCTCTGCATAACGCGCAATCAAATCGTCATTGGCCTCTTGTTGGCTCATGAGTTGGTAGAGGCTTACATGGCCATCGAGTCCGACGACCTTGGCTTGGCAAAGACGTCTTTTGGGGGTGTCTGGTGGCACGAATGCGGCGGTTGTTTCGGCCATGAGTGTGGATACCTTCCATTGCTTGGTCAGGCCTTGGATTCGACTCCCTAGGTTGACGGTTCGGCCCATCGGTCCGTATTTGAATTTCTGCCTTGAGCCGGTGTTTCCGACCCGAGCCATACCGGTATTGAGTCCGATTCCAAAGTCGATTTTGAATCGGATTTTCCCCTTGTAGCGTTCATTGAGCAATCGTTTAATCTCCATCATCTTGATCGCAGCACGGATCGCGCTATATCCGTGTGAGGGGTCTTCGTCGGGCGCACCCCACATGGCGAAGAGTTCATCCCCTACGTAGTCAACGAGAACTCCATCGGCGTCGAGAACGACTTGGGAGAGTTCGCTTAAAGTATCGCTGAGCCATTGCATCGCTGCGTTGGCTTCCATCGTATCGGTCGCTGTGCTAAAGCCGCGTATGTCGCAGAAAAGAACACTTACCTCGGTATCTTTACCATCGAGAAAAGCTTCTCCTTTGTCCAACAGGCTCGAGATGACTTTTTGGGAGAAAAACTGCTGGTAAGTATGAAGCTCTTGTTCCTTTTTGACGTTTCCCAAGCGGTTGGCGGTCGCGACGCTTAGGATTGCGATGAATTCTTTTTCATCCTTGGTGATCGATGAGGATCGACCTGATCCCATTTGCCAGCGACGATCGGCATAGAGGACTCCGAGCAATCCCCCTTTGCCATCCGTGGGATCTAACAATGGGCTTGCGATCGCTGACTGCATCTCCATTAAGCTCTCGGATGGTCCATCCTCTGCTTCGTCGGGAAAAGTGGACAATTTTCCGGAAGCTAAAACCCGTTCGAGTAGGCTGCGAGACGGAAGCTCTGGCTCGATCGATCGAGATCTTAGGAACTGATTTTCTTCGTTAAAAATCCATTTCCCGTCTTGTCGGATGATGATCTCTACACGATCCATGTCCATCACTTTGATGACCGCTTCTGCGATTCCTGCGAGGTATTTTGGGGAGTAGATAGGCTCCTGGAGTGCCGGGATGATATGCCTCATGGCTTGGATCAATAAGCGACCATTTTCACCTGGCTCCGATTCGTGGGAGAAAACTGAATGGGATCCTCCGGTGGTACTTTGTGATAGGAAACTCGAACCGCTGGAAAAAGAGAGCGAAGTCCCTGTTCCGCCGAGAATTGACTTGAGTTGATCGTCGAATTCCGGATGAGCGCTTGATTTCTCTCCTTCGGTTTCCGAGATCTCAACCCGCGCGACTTCGACCAAAAATCCTTCTGGAAGTCGAATTTGGCTTGGCAAGGTATGTTCAACCGACTCACCCGGAAGGACCTGGGTTTTTGATTCTCCTTTTTGGATCCAGAGCTCCCGATTCATGGAATGTATGTTGGTGACCCGAATGCGGTTGCCATCGATTGGCGTTAATCCACAAACTCTCCTAGGGAGTTTGTTGGCACCGCCGGTGTCCGCTATAACCCAACGAGCCACATCTCCGGACTGTGTCATAAAAGGAATGACTGTTCCGAGATCGTATTTGTCTCGACGGCCCAATTCCACGTACTGGTCGACCAGAATATTCCCTACATTCGCCCCATCCTTGATTAGATCGATTCGTATTGGCATCTTTCGTTGGCTTCTTGATGGGGATTGGTCCGATCTCTACCGGACAAAAGGTAGCTTGGCAATTTCGCAACCTGCAGGAATTATCTTACTATAATCGTTTCGAGGCGTCTGCTAATCGCTTCGGACTGTACAACTTTTCGAGAATCTTATCGCCCTTCATCGAATCGACGTGCAAAGGAAGCAAATTCCATGAATGTCTTTCGATGAGCAAGGATTCACACCTTGGCAATGTCAATGAATCAACCCTTTTTTTGGGGATGGATTGCAATTGTGCTCGTTGGGGCGAGTATACCGTCGCAGGCGTCTCCAATCCCATCGGAACCTACGGAATCCGCCGATCCTTGGGGCGTCTTGCGGCTGACCCAAGCATCGACTCGAGCATCAACGCGAGCGCTCGGTGCAACTTCCTGTTCGGCTTCGGCGTGCCATGGCGGGCCTGCGGCGGGGGTATCCTCGGTTCATGCTTCGAGAGGTTCCGAATACCCCTTATGGATCGAGAGTGATCCTCATGCTCGATCCTGGAGGACCCTCAACTCCGATCGCTCTGTCGAGATCCTTGAGCGTTTGAGAATTCTCATCGATGGCAAAATCGCGAATCCTTCGGCCTATCAAAACTGCTTAGCTTGCCACAACACATCGATCGAATTGACCAGCGACGCAATCTCGCCTGCAATTCCTGAGGGTGTCGGATGCGAAGCCTGTCACGGTCCGGCCGAAACGTGGAGGGATTCGCATTACCAAGGTCCCGGGAGTGTGCAAGCCGCGATCGACCAACTCGGAATGGTCAATACGGCTTCGGAATTGGTTCGGGCGAAAGCCTGCTCGCTGTGCCATATCGGCGGTCCTGACCGCGATATGAACCATGACATCATCGCCGCAGGCCATCCGGCTCTTTACTTTGATTACGCAACGTACCTGAAGGCTTATCCAAAACACTGGCGTGAGGAAACGGATAACACGCCGGCTCTAGCTCTTGAGCGTTGGTTGATTGGTCAGGTTACCAAAGCTGACTCTGAGCTAGAACTCATAGAATCGCGCGTCGCATCGGCTCACCCTCACTCGATTTGGCCAGAGTTTTCCAATCAGCAATGCACTTCATGCCACCAGTTGCTAGAGAAATCGGCGCCCGGGAAATCAGAGCAGAATCGTCTCACCCAATCGGCCCAGGCGGTGCCCGGATCACCCTTGCAACTGGGAAAAGCTTCGATTCGAATGTGGAACCTTGAAGGCCTCGAGTCGATCGATCGAATCCAGGGCTTGGATCCTGCGAACACCAAAGACTTGCTCAATGCGCTCCAGCGTTCTGTCTCTGGGGGCCATCCCACGACGGAGGATCACGAAGGACTCCGTGAGAAAATTGAGGCCAAGCGATTGCAATTGCAGAGAGTGTTCCCCCG